>JBEIJG010000314.1:0-4356 GCA_040380385.1 Phycisphaeraceae bacterium
CATCGAGACCTTCGAGGAGTGTCGAGCCGCCTTCCATCGCGCGAATCGAACCCTGATGCTCGCGTGCGTGGAGGCGGAAAAACGCGTCGCTGGCACGGATCCACTCGCGCGCACGATCGAAATTTTCGACATCGTACGGCGGCACATCCATCATCGGGCCGCGGTCGTAGATCGCCACCGGGCGACGCGCGCTTGGGCGATGGCCAGAGACGACCAAGAAACCAGCATCAACCATCGCTTGAAGATGCGGGTAGATGCTGGCACGCGTGCGCCCCGTCGCCTCGGCGAAGTCTTGCGCTGTGGCGGGGCAGATCGAACCTGCGACAAGCTCCAGTTCGAAACGCAACGGCGAACTCATCGCGCGCCATTGGGCGTTACCCCACGCCAGCGGACTGGCGTCGTGAGAGATCGGCTCGTTGGGTTTCCTCATGAGACGGACTTGAATCTAACGCACGAGTGGCAGGGGCGGGGACGGCTCCGGTCATTCGCAGGATTCTTCGTAAGAAGCGGCTCTTTTGGAATCAGTGATTCGTGCGGGTATTCGCGATGTTTTGTGGCTCTGAGTTGACACTCGGCGTACAACGAAACCCGATGCGCGCGAACTACTTCACCGGCAGTTCCCAGCGAACGAGTACCGCGCAGGGCAGCGGTGGGTACTCGAGTTGAACGCGCACGAGTACGTAGTCTTCGGGACGTTGCTCGAGCCGTACGAATGCATCCTCGAGTATCGCGCGGTACTTGGGAATCCGCTCCACATTGCACGCAGTTGCGAAGTCCTCGATCACCTCGATCTCGCAGTCAATGGGAAGCCGCGCGATTTCGCGCGCGACGGGATCGGCTGAAAGTGGCCCTGAAAGTGTCGCGTGGATCGACGCTTGGATGCTGTCGAGTCCTTGGGCAGATCGGGGCACGAAGAGATCGGTGACGAGATACTCGCACGGGACACTGATCTGTGTCACAAACTCGTTCACCGGGTCGTTGGGTCGGTGCAGAAGGTTGACGCATGCTGCGGTGCGCATTGCGAAAAAGAGATCTGCATCGCCGATGCGTCCTACCGGCCCGCCCTTGATTTGCACTGAGAATTTGTCGCCAGTCTGCGCCGTCTCAATGGTGCCATGGGGAACGGAAGAGAACTTGTGCACGAGGTAGTCGTCGCTGGAGTGATCTCCAACAGGAAACAGCGGCACACGAGTGGGCCCTGACGTATTGGACTGTGCGGTGCGAAAGACCGGAAGGGTTGCCATCGGGCGGAGTCGTCGAAGACCGCTGACGCCAGCCACGAGCGCGATGTCTGACTTCGACGGGTCCTCTTTGGTCGGTACAAGGATCTGCACGGTCATACGTGCGGCGACTTGGAATCCGAACACGCCCGCGGCGCCGCGAAAGGCCAGACGGCGGGAGGTTTCGAGATTGCCATCTTGGCGCATGCCATCGAGCACGAGGTCAAGTTCGGCGCGATTGCCAAAGTGTCGTGCGACGACATCGTCGAATTCTCGAAGCGACGTGCGAAGTGCATCAATCAAGGCGGTATCAGCACCCCTCGACGAGAACGCCCGCAGATAGATATCGACTCCTTCGGGCCCTGGCAGCATCGGAATCGCGTCGAAGCACTCCTCCGCGAGGAGTATGCGGGCAAACTTCCAAGTCAGGTTCTTGTTGAGTTTCAGCGCGCGGCTTGCATCCTGCGGCTTCAACGGGTTGACCGCGACGTCCGCATTCAGCCGCTCGACGGCTGACCGAATGCGCTGCATCACACTCTCGCACTCGTTTCGGAACGCCGTCATCCCGTCGAACGCGCCATCCTGCGCGATGGGCGCACCGCTCGCTCGGCGAGCAACGCGTGCTCGGCTTGACAATGATTTGCGCGATCCCCGGTTTGGAACTGAAGCCATGGCTTGAAGTTACTAGGAACTGGCTCCGTGGTGCGTCCGTGCGTCGGGCGACCGTCCATGAAACGACTGCGGGGGATGGAACGGCGACCACGAGGTACAGGTCGCAGGTGAGTTTGATGTCGGCTCGAACCCCAAGACTCGACCGGGCAGACTCGCTAAACCAGACCTGAACTATGTACGCGAATTTTCCCTAGGGAAGTTTGCAGTGGCGGAATTCCCAATTATGCTCGCCCCGCCGTGCGGGTCGCCGCACGCCCCTCGTCCCTTCCCGCCTCGGTGGAACCGAGCACATTTTTAGAGGAGTTTCCATGAAGAGCATCGTTCGGCCCTCCGTTGTCGGCCTGTTTTTGACCGCATCCCTCGCCGCGACTTTGTCGACCTCCGCCTTTGCGGACGGCTCATGGGAAATCCTCACGGTCGCTGACGGCTTGTCCCCCGCGAACGTCACTGGTGTCGATGGCGTGGTCTGGGTGCCGAATCAGTTCTCAACTCCGGCGATCGATGCCAACGGCAAGGTGACCTTCCGCTCGCAGATCGCGGGCCCCGGCATCACCGCGACGGGCGCGACGGCGAACCACGTTGTGCTCGTCACGGGAACGGGCGCACCATGGACAGTTGTCGCTCGCAACAATTCGGCGGTCCCAGGAAACTTGCCCGCCGACGCAATCATTTCGCGCACTGCGAGCCCGAACAACTCGATCGCTTCGAGCAACAACATCTCGTCGAATGGTGGCATCGTTGTCTCGGGCTATATGACGGGCCCAACGATCGTGAACTCCGGCGCAACGACGCAGAACGACACGGCCATGTGGTTCTTGCCTCCGTCGGGTGCTCCGGTGCTGCTTGCCCAGCGCCTCGATGTGTGCCCCGGCACCGCGGGAGCGCAGTACTCCGCGTCACCTATGAATGCAGGCTCTGGTCAGCGGACCAACAACGCGGGTGAATCGCTCTTCTACACCGCGCTCGTCGGTGGCGACACCGTGACCGCCAACAACGCGGCGATTGTGCTCCTCAATGGAGGCTCCGATGTGCTGGTTTCGCGCAAGGGCGAAGCCGCGCCGGGCTACAAGGGGCTCACGCTGAACCCCGACTCGTTCGGTCAGTTCCTCAACGGCAGCACCTACGCATTTTCCGCGAAGCTTGTGGGCACCGGTATCACCACCGCCAACGACTCGGTGTACTGCACCAATGCGTTCGCGACCGGCTCATACCGCATCTTTGCGCGGGAAGGTGATCCGATTCCAGGCTTTGACGGCTTGACCATTGCCAATACCTCGTCCTTGTCCTTCGGCCAGCGACCAGTCTCGACGGATGGAACCATGACGTTCATCGCCACACTCGGCGGAGCGGTCACGTCCGTCGACAACGGCGCGGTGATGACTGAGCGCAATGGCGTCTTCTCGATTCTCATCCGCAAGGGTCAGGCGATTCCGGGCATCACGGATTCGACCGACCCGAATTTCGCCGGCAAGGTTTTCCAATCTCCAAATACGACGGGCTTCGTCCGTACCGCCAGCGGCATGCTTGCGTTCGAAGGCATCTTCATGAATCCGGACGGCACGGGGATCTCGTCGCCCGCGCCGGCGACCTTCATCGGCGTGCGCAAGACCGACGGCACGCTCGTGACGGTGTGCCGCCAAGGTGACGCGGTTCCTGGTTTGAAGGGCTGGGTGTTCGCAAGCTTGAACGGCAGTACGAGCATCTGTGCAAGCGACAACGGTTGCGTGGTCTTCGCGGCCAACGTCAACAACGGGCTTGACAGCGGAACCGCGCTCATGGCGTGGGATGCTGTTGGTGGTCTTCGCCTGCTTGCCAAGGCGGGAACGACGATTGGCGATACCAACTTCACCGGCACGGCAATCAACCAGATCAGCCTCGCGGGTAGCACGGCAAACAACGGCGATGGTGGCGGCACGTGTCTCACCGACACGGGCTGGCTCGTCGTTCGCGCGAACGACACGGCGAGCGCGCTGTACGCGATTGCCCGCATTCGCGTTGAATCAAGCGGCGCGGCTTGCCCCGCCGACCTCGATGGCGACGGTGACGTTGGCGCATCAGATCTCGCCGTCGTGCTGAGCGCGTGGGGTACCGCGTCGGCCGACCTCGACGGCGACGGCGACACTGGCGCTTCAGATCTCGCGATCGTGCTTTCGGCATGGGGCGCGTGCCTGTAATCAACCTCGCGACGAACCTCGCGCGCTGAGTTTTCCTTTTCTCGCGGAAGCACGGTTGACGCCGTGCTTCCGTCTTCATCCCGACCCGCCCAGCTCCGCGTTCCGACTCGCGGAACATTCTCAATGAAAGGCCTCATGAGCCACATCAAACTTCGTGCGTGTTCGATTGCCGCCGCGATCGCCAACACGTTGCTCTCCGTTTCGTCGCCAGTCAGCGCCGGCGAGGTTTATTTCCTTGGTCCGGTTCCATATGCGTATGTCAATGACATCAGTGCGGATGGGCGGATCGC
>JBEIJG010000315.1:0-4354 GCA_040380385.1 Phycisphaeraceae bacterium
AGTCATTGATGACTGGCAAAGGGTTCATACCTCTTCAGGCCTCGGCGATGGCTGTCGCGGCAAACGTGTCAGCACAACGATCGCGACGATGAGAAGAAAAATCGTTGCCAACATTCCATACTCTTGGAAGTTCGCTCGATTTGTCAGTGCTGCGCCAGTGACCAACAGTGGCGCGACTGCAAGAACTCCCTTTGTTCCGACAAACCAATAGGATCCAAGCGGCGTTGGTCGCGGCAAATCGTGGTGATAGCGCTCCCAACCCACACCTTGGCGTACCAATTTTGGCTCGATCTCTTGCATCAAGTAGTGACCAAGTTGTACATGGCGAATGTCGTTGTGCATCCAATGGAGTGCGGCGAGGAGATCTGCGCAAGCAAACAGGACTGCGACTTCGAGGCCGACGCGTACCGCACCAAAACTCTGAAGAATCACGACGACGACCGCGAGGATGAGTGCTCCAGCGATTGCTCCGAGCAGGATCGTGGATTGAACACGAATTCGGAGATCAATCTCGCGACGTACCGCGTGGAAGCGCGCAACCACTCCTTCGTATGCACGCTGTTGTAACGACTCGTCATTGATCGATTCGTTGATCGATTCGTTGATCGATTGGTCGATCGATTCGTCGACACGTGTCATCAGTCTCTCCTTCTTCGCCACGCCCAGTATCGATGTCGCAATCGATCCCATCGGGCGTGCCATCGATTGCGCTTCAATTCGTCATACCGAGGAGCAAGTTCATCGCCATCAGTCGCACGCGAGTCATAAAAGTTCGGAACCATCTTTCGATCGCGCATCATCAGATGAAAGACAGGACATGCCGAGCCCGCTTGTGGCGGCACGATCCAGTCCCATCGACCGCTTGGAATGCGCCCCGAACTTGCCTCACGCTGAATGAACTCCATGTACTGCGCGCTTGCCTCATGGTGATCGACAATGGTCACGCCGTCACGACGGAACGAATGCAACACGGCCAGATTGAGCTCTGTGAGAACACGATCTCTCCAAACAACATCGCTTCGATCAATTCCAAGCGCCTCTGCCACGGGAGCGAGCAAGTCATATCGTCGCTCATCGCACAGATTCCGCGAGGCGATTTCTGTACCCATGTAAAACCCATTGAACGGGGCACAGGGATAGTCGATTCCGCCGATGGTCAGAATCATGGAACTCACGCAGGGCACCGTGTACCAACGAAGTTTGAGTTCCGCGAGTCCCCGGTTGTGTGGATGCTCAATGTCGACCTCTTGAATCGCATCTGGAGGCAACTCAAAAAGCAACCGGCGATCACGCGGATCACGAATCGTGAATGGAAGCAGATCGAATCGCCCGATCTGGTGAGGCGGATTCCACCCGAGCGCTCGTGCGATCCGTGTCGCTTCGGCAGTAAGCGGATCACCGAGAAGTTCACCATTCTCAAGCGAATAGCCCGCGTACTGCGCGATTTGGCGACTCTCGATGTAGGCGGGCAATGCATCGCCCTGAACCGGCGCAAAGATGCTGATTGCGGATCGGATCGATCCCGTTCCCTTCGCAAAGATCAAGTGGTCGACGACTCGGCCCGCCATCGCTTCAGGATCACTGATCGCCCGACAATCAAAAACTTCGAGCGAACGCCAGAACAACCTTCCAATACAGCGCGCGTGATTTCGCCATGCGACGCGTGCTCCGAACGCCAGTTCCTCCGGCGTGTGCTGATAGAAGTTGTTGCGCCACAGCGCTCGCTTTACCTCTCGAAGTCGTGCGCGCCGCGATACATCGCTGAGTCCGCCTTCACGATGAAAGAGCTCGATGAATGCAATTGCTTCTTCGCGGCGTTCCCAAGTACCCACGCGCCGCAATCTGCGGCGAAGCGGGTTTGAACGCACTTTTGTATCGATTCTCATGCCGAATCACTTTTCGGTTTGATCTCACATGAGTCCATCAAACGCTTGTGCAGTTCGCCGCACTTCACGTCGATTGATCTGGTGTACGAGCGCAAGCACTCGCGCCTTCGCGCGGCGGTACTCGCTTCCCGTCGTTGCCGAGTTCACGTAGCGTGCGGCGGCTTGTCGTTGGTCAAACTGCAAGACGCGAAGTTCAGGGAAGCGCGATGGCTCTTCACGGACCGCATCGTGAATAGGTGTCCCTTCGAGGATCGAGAACTCGTTGAATCGGATGCGGTCGATGAATTCGCAGTGTTTCGTAAGAAAGTCTGCGGTTTGCTCGAGATCCGCGGCAGTCTCACCGGGGAAACCCTTGAACATCGTGCATCGAACGCTGATCCCTGCTTCGCAGGCGTTCCGAATGAACTCTGCGTTTGTCTCCACCGAGCAGCCTTTCTCCATCAAGTCGAGCATTCGCTGGCTTCCGCTCTCGAGCCCAAAACTCACGCGTCGCATTCCTGCGGCGGCGGCAGCGCGGAGATCCGCGCGAGAAAGTCCGTTGTCCTTTCGAAGGTCGACGTGCACCGTTCCAACCCACTGCGCCCCCGGTGCGTTTCGCTGCATGTTCTCGCAGATTCCTCGAAAGAGCGCGGGATTGGAATTCAACTTGAGATCGAGGAACAAGAAGTTTGTCGTCTCATGCCGGCGCGAGAGTTCACGCACTTCATGCATGACTGTCTCAAGACTTTTCGTGCGATAAGTCCGTCCACTCGCGCTGGTGATGTCGCTACAAAAGTTGCACTTGTTCCACTGACAACCGCGACCCGTCATCATCGGGATCACTCGCATGCGATAGCGATCCCACGGAAAGTCCGTAAAGTCTGGCACAGGAATCTGGTCGAGTTGGCGAAGTGGCGGAGCGGGACGACTCTTCCGCCCGTCAGGCAAGAAAACTCCGTCAAACTGCAGCAGATCTTCGCCAGCGACCACCGCTTCAACGATACGAGGAAGCACAAGATCAACTTCGCCGCCAACAACGGCTTTCACACCAGGAATATCGAGCCAAGAACTAGCCGTCGCATTTTGATTGAATGCAGGACCACCGAGAAGTACGGGGATTCCACGTTCCGCTGCGAGTCGCCCAAGTTCACGAACTGTCGCGTAGTGCTGCAAGTAGGCGGAGAGCAGCAGGATGTCCGGCTTCTCATCCAACACACGCGCCGTCTCTCGCAAGACACGCGGGTGAGGTCGGCCGCGCCACCAGAGACGAACTCGGCGAGCAAGATCGCGCGTCGCGCGGAATGCTGGATGCGTGGACAAGTGCACGCGTCGCATGAGTTGGTCTTTGAAGGTCTCGCGGCGCTCACGCTCCGCTGCGGGAACATCGTGTGCGAGCGGACAGATGAGCTCCACCTCGTGTCCGGCGTTCCTGAGTGACGCAACGAGAATTCCAACCGCGAGCGTCGGGAAGGTCGAGAAGTTGTTGAGATCGACCATCACCGCCCGCAACGCTTGGCGCGCGCGCACTGGCTCCAGCGATGACGTCGCTGGTTCCTGAACGCTTGTCGGCGCGCGCAACTCTCTTTGACGTTGGGTGTTGGGTGGAGGAAAGTTTGTGGACATGTGCGCACCGTCGGGGTGGACCGACACGATATCCGACAATCGCCAACATTTTTACTCTCCATTGGCGTATCTCGATTTCACGCAGCCTTACGCACTCGCGTGAAGGGTTTCCGGACGATCTTCAAAGCGAGTTCAACGATGTCGGATGATGAAATGGCTTGCTCAACTTCTTCGCGAGGAATCCGGTCGAGAAGCGACCCGCAAGGAGCCCCAGACCACGCATACTCAAACCACGTGCAAACGGACAACGTGAGACGTCACTCGCAGTGACGTCGCTCGAACGCGCATGACGATCGCTGGCGCGGGCTGCCGCGCGCGGCTCGTGCAGCGTGGTGTCGAACTGGTTGAGCGCACCGCTCGCGTTGCTTCCATCGCGCACGCCGCGCACACCGAGTTTCGCGCCGTCGGTCGCCGCGGATCCGTAGTAGTTCGGCACCGTGTGATGGTCTTCCATCGCGAGGTGATACACAGGACACGCTGCCGCTGCTTGTGGCGGGACAATCCACGACCACTCAGCACTTGGCTCGCGACCAGCGCTGCGTTCCTTTTGAAAGAACTCCATGAATTGCTCGCTCGCCGTGTGATGGTCGAGAATCGTCGCGCCAACCTTCTTGAAGGAGTGAAGCACCACTTCGTTGAGTTCCGTGAGTACACGGTCCTTCCACAACGGGCGCGTGGTGTCGATCGCAAGCACTTCTGCCACCGCGCGAAGTTGGTCGTAGCGTGAGACATCTGCGAAGTTCCGCGAAGCGATCTCGCTCGCCATGTAGAAGCCGTTGAACGGTGCACATGGATATTCGATACCGCCGATCGAAAGCACCATCGAACTCACCGCGGGAACGGTGTACCAACGGAGCCCGAGCGAC
>JBEIJG010000316.1:0-4335 GCA_040380385.1 Phycisphaeraceae bacterium
GAAGACCGGGTATCCCGCTGAACGCAGGACCGGCGCGCAGCGCTCGGCCACCTCACGAAGCGCGCGGAAACTCGTGAAGAGGACGAACGCGCCGCCGCCCGTCTCCTCGATGTGCTGCAGGATGCGCGGCACAAGTTCACGATTTGCGTCCGGCGCGTCGGGCGTCGGCATCGTGCGATCGATCATCACCCGCATCTGGCTTGCGTAATCGAACGGGCTCCCGAGCGCGAGCGTCTGCGCGCCGTCGGCGCCGAGTCGTCCGACGATGTGCGAGAAATCGCTTCCAGAAGCAGCAAGCGTTGCACTCGTCATCGTGATCGAGATGGGCATCGAGAAGAGCCGGTCGCGTAGCACGGGCCCGACGTCGACCGTCGCACACGACAGCGTGATGAGCGGTCGATTCGAGCCGTAGCCTTGCCGTCCGCGCTCGACCCAGTACACACAACCTTCGACGCCCTGACCGATGAAGAGGTCAATTTCGGCCGCAAGATCGGACACGCGCTGCGCCGCGCTTCCAAGATCAAACTGCAGCGACTCGTCGGCCGAGCGCTCGCGCAGCAGCTTCAACTGCGTGGCAAGGTCGCCCAATGCCGGCGACAGCGGATTCGGGAATGCATCGGGGCCCGCGACGCGACCGCTCTGCCCAATCGCACCAGCGCCCGATTCGCCCGCGCGCCAAACACCGTCGAAGAAACTCTCCGCCACCGCCTGCGCGTCGAGTGTCGCGCGAATGACCGCGTCGACTTCTTCGGTCGGGAGCCCCGAACCACCCGCAACCGACGCTTCGATCCCGGCGAGCGTGCCGCGACCCGTCGTCGCGTTGTAGAGCGTGCGCAAGACGTGCTTCGCGCGCGATTCCGACACGCGAATGCCGAAGTGGCCGCTCGCGACATCCTCGAGGTGATGCGCTTCGTCGAAGATCACGTGGTCGTACGCGGGAAGGAAGCCAGCTCCTTTCGCGCGCAACGCAAGATCACTGAAGAAGAGCGCGTGGTTACAGATCAGGAGATCCGCGTTCTCCATCCGTCGCCGCGCCGATTGGTAGAAGCACTTGTCGTACGTCGGACAGCGGCGGCCCATGCAGTTGCCTGCGTCGCTCTCGACGTGCTCCCACACGCTTGTTCGGGGAAGTTGCGGAAGCGTCGCGCGTGAGCCGTCGTCGGTTTCGTACGCCCAATCCTCGATGAGGTCGAGCGCATGCTCCTCCTCCTCGCTGTGGCAGATTTTCGACTTCTTCTCGCTCGCGATCTTGAGGCGACGCAGCGAGACATAATTGCCGCGCCCCTTGCACAGCACCGTCGTGAATTCGTCGGGAATCACGGCTTTGAGAAGCGGTACATCTTTGTCGAAGATCTGCTCTTGCAGCGAAATCGTGTGCGTGCAGACGACGACGCGTTCGCGGCGCTCGAGGATGCGGCGAATGGCGGGCACGAGATAGCCGAAGCTCTTGCCGACGCCTGTTCCTGCCTCGACGAGGAGACGGCCCTTCGACGCGAGATTCGCTTCGACAGCCTCCGCCATGCGGAGTTGTTCAGGGCGCGATTCGAAGCCCGCGATGCGACGCGCGAGCGGACTTTCCGGCCCAAGAAAGTGTGCGGGGTAGAGCGACACGACGGATGAGTAGGACGCAGAGAGTAGCGTCCCTACGCGGCCGTGGCGCTCAATTCCCGATTTCGCGCACGACGAAGGGCTCGATGATCGCGCGCGACTCGGGCGTCAGCAGCGCGAGAATCGCGCGTGCACGTTCTGCTCGAGTTTGCGCGAGGGCCGCGTCGCCGGCGCGCTTGGCGAGGCCACTCGCCACCGCCTGCGCGAGTGCCGCCTGCGAACGGCTGTCGGTGTCGCTTGCACCTGCAGCGAGGATCGCGTCGAGCGCGTCCGCGGCCGCAGCTGCAGTTCGCGCCGCACCCGAGAGATCGCCGAGTGCCGCCTGCGTACGAGCTTCCGAGGCACCGAGATACGCAGCGCGCCGCGGATAGCCAGCAACATTCGGCGCGCGCTGCGCAGCTGCTTGAAGATCCGCACGCGCGAGTCGCCAGCGCTCCAGCGCTTCCTGTCCGCGTCCGACTTCTTCCAACACTTGTGCGGCCGACTCATACGCCTCGGCGCGATCGGAAAGCGCCTCGTGGCTGTCCGGCGCGCGCTCGACGCGCGTTGTGGCCGTGACACACGCCGCAAGCATGCCGTCGACAGCCTCATTGGCGCGACCATTCCGCGCAAGTGCTCGGCCAAACGCAATCTGCGCACGCATGGCTTCACGCGCGATGCGCGCATCGTTCGGCATCATCGCGGCAAGTCGCGCACGAATCGCCGACAACTCTTGTGCGAGTTCAAGCGCCCGTACATTTTCGCCAGCACGCTCCGCGCGCGACTGAATCGCTGCGAGGATTTTTCCGAGCGAACGCAGTGCATCTTGATCGTCGGGCATCGCCGCGAGGTTCGCACGTCGAAGTTCGAGCGAGCGCTGGAAAAGATCGGCCGCGGCTGCGCGATCGCCGTCCAAATCGGCGATTTCCGCGAGTTCGACCAAGACCGTCGCGTGACGCTGGCGTTCGTCGTTGGTCGCGACTGAAGCGCGGGCGTCGCCCATCGTCTTCGCTTCCGTGAGCAGCGCCTTCGCCTCCGCCATTCGCCCACGCACGCGGAGCGCATCGGCGTGCAAAATCAATGTCTGCATGAGTTCAAACGCAATACTCGCGCGAATCTTCTCATCCGCTGTGACCGTCGCGTCACCTGCGAGCGTGCGCAAAATCATCGCCGATTTCACGTACTCCGCCTCTGCAGCGGTGAAGTCGCCACCACTTTCCCCGCGCACGTCGCCGCGGACGCGCCCGAGTCCGCGATGCGCGGATGCGCGCAACCGATCGAACTCTTGGTCCGCGACGCGCTGACCCGCAATTACATTTTGCGCCTCAAGTGCCGTCAACTGCCGTGCCACAACATCGGCAATACGTGTACGGATCTCGGCCGCGCCTTCCATCGCACGCAAACGGTTGTAGAGATCATTCAAGAAGTCGCCAGACAACTCGCGCACTTGTGCCAGGCGCATGTCGGCAAGTTGCTCCTGTGCTTCGCGAAGCGCGGCTTCACTCGACGCTTTCTGCGCAAGAAACGCGCTTGCTGTTCCAGCAACCACCGCTGCGAGGCCGAGCGACGCAACCCCCACCGCAACGCGATTTCGTCGCACGAATCGATACGCGCGACCTGCAAACCCGAGCGGACGCGCTTCAATCGGTTCGCCGCGCAAATGGCGAAGTACATCAGCGGCGAGCGCTTCCGCCGTCGGGTAACGCTGCTCTGGCGCTTTCGCGAGTGCGCGGAGCGTGATGACGTCGAGATCGCCGCGTAGTCGCTTCCGCAAACTCTCGATCGCTGCGCCGCGCGCTCGTGAGAGCTGTTCCGCTGGCACTTCGCGCGCGACGACTTTCGTCTCACCACTCGCCGAAGTCTCGACGATGATCGACTCCGCAGGCTTCGCGACAACAGTCGAAGGAACGAGCGGTTCTTCCTCACAGACGATGCGCTCCATCTCGCGCATCAAGCGCGTGCGAATGCGATACGGGCGATGCCCCGTGAGAAGTTCGAAGAGCACAACACCGAGCGAATAGACATCGCTTGCCGTCGAAAGTGGTTGCCCACGAATCTGCTCAGGGCTCGCGTATTCCGGCGTCAACACGCGCGTTTCCGCCGCGGTTGGATCCATTTGCACGGGCGAGAGTGCGCTGTCGACGAGTTTCGCGATACCGAAGTCGAGCAACTTCGCCGTACCGTCGGCGGCAACAATGATGTTTGATGGCTTGAGATCGCGGTGGACGACGAGTTTGGTGTGCGCGTATTGCACCGCGCGGCACACCTGCACGAAGAGATCGAGGCGCTTTTCAATACCGAGCCGTTTCTCATCGCAGTAGCGATCGATCGGAAGCCCTTCGACATACTCCATCACGAAGTACGGCCGACCATCGGACGCAGAACCTGCCCCGTACAGCCGCACGATATTCGGATGTTCAAGTGCGGCGAGCAGTTGTCGCTCGAGTGCGAAGCGACGGAGAATGTCCTCCGTGTCCATGCCGCGGCGGACGAGTTTGACAGCGACGTTGCGCCGAAACTCTGTCGTTTCCTGCACTGCGAGCCACACAGATCCGAGACCGCCGCGACCGAGTTCGCGGATGAACCGCAGGCCTTCTGCGATCGGCGCGTCATCGATGGCGCGTGGCTCACCGTGTTCCGCCGTCACGACGGCGTGTTGGGATGCGCCGAGAGAAGACGCGACGCGCGATCCGCCCGCAGACGCGGACGACTTGGGTGCATGGGTCGAATTCGCCGAGTCAGATGCGA
>JBEIJG010000317.1:0-4324 GCA_040380385.1 Phycisphaeraceae bacterium
AGCGCGGCGTCTGCCGCGTCTTGGGCGAGCTTCCCCTTCTCGACGAGACGCGCGAGGCTCTTCGCGTGTCCGGCTTTGGCGCGATCGAGCGCGGGTTGGTTCACGTCGATCTGGATCGCGCTGAACCCAGTCTGCGCGGCGGTGAGAGCGATGCCGGAACCCATGGTTCCGGCTCCAATGACGGCGATGGTCTTGACGGTCGACATAAGGCGGGAAATGTAGCAGCCCGCACGCCGCCCATTCGCGGT
Source organism: Phycisphaeraceae bacterium (assembly GCA_040380385.1). Lineage (GTDB taxonomy): Bacteria > Planctomycetota > Phycisphaerae > Phycisphaerales > SM1A02 > QWPT01. Next base: position 249 of record JBEIJG010000317.1, read on the forward strand.
CGCCACGTTCGACAATCACTGCATGAGGCGCGAGGATGCGCCCATGAAGCCGATCGAATGCGCCGTCGAAATCGCCGCTCCGTCCGGAACCGTCTGGCGCGTGGTCACCGACATCGAGCACGCCGCGGAGCACATCCCCGCGATCACCTCGATCGAGATGCTCGACGGGCCCCGCGCGGGGAAGGGCATGCGATGGCGCGAAACGCGCATCATGTTCGGCCGCGCGGCGACAGAGACCATGGAGATCGCGGAGTGGAAGCCACCGCTCTCGCATGCAAGCGGCGGGATGTACGTCGCAACCGCAACCAACCACGGCACGTTCTATCGCTCAGAAGTGCGCGTCGAGCCGTCGGGCGCGGGTTCGCGTCTCGCGTTCACATTCGAAGCACAGGCGCTCACGCTGTTCGCTCGCATGATGTCAGGGCTGATGATGCCGCTCATGAAAGGGGCGGTTGTGAAGGCACTCAACGCCGACCTCGAAGCGCTCAAAGCGCACTGTGAACGCATTGCGAAAGACGAACGCGAGGAACACGACAGATGAGCACGCACTCTGTAAAGACGCACGCCGCCGACGCGCCATCGCCATTCGATCCGCGCGCGTTGCGCGATCGTTTGGCCGCATTTCCTGCAGCATTGCGCGCACTTGCGACCACCGCCAGTGCTGCCGACGCGCGCTGGAAGCCTGCTCCGGAGCACTGGTCGATCCTCGAAGTGTGCTGCCACATGCTCGATGAAGAGCGCGAAGATTTCGCGGTGCGTATCGCGTCGACACTGCGCGATCCAACCACCCCGTGGCCGCGACTGGAACTCGAAGGAATCGCAGAGCGACGCCGCTACAACGAGCAGGAACTTGCGAAAACGCTCGATGGATTCACGTCTAAACGCACGGAGAACATCGCGTGGCTTGATGCGCATCTCGCGGAAGCGGACTTCACGAAGGCCTATCAGCATCCAAAATTCGGCGCACTACATGCGGGCATGTTGCTTGCGTCATGGGCAGCACACGACGCGCTGCATGCGCGACAGATCGCCAAGCGTCTCTACGAACTCGCTGCGCGCGACGCTGGCGCGTATTCCGTTCGCTACGCGGGCGAATGGTGAGTTCGCCCGAATCAAGTGCCGACGATCAAGCGCGCGGAACTCATCTCCTCACGAATGGAAGCGTGGGCGCTCTGGCTCAACTGCGGGCCGCGCAGCGGATTGGCCACACCGATTGGCCGCGAACAGGCTGCCTCACGCCGAACGACCGCCGTAACCGGACACAAAGGGCAGACTTTGATGTCAAGTTCCAGCGTGAATGAGTGCTCCGATTCAGTACTCCGGTTCAGTACTGCGCTTCATGGCTCCGGTTGATGGCATTGTCATTCCGCGACAGTCGCATCTTGCAACGGCGTTGCCCCATGCTGATGCCACGCGCCATTTTTTGTGACCCGAACAAACGCATTGCCGTCATACCGAAAGAGCCCATTCGTGCCGCCGAGCCATAGGCCTCCGCTGTTGTCTTCCAGGATGGTGAACGCAAGCGACGTGATTCCGTCCTGATCATTCACTTTTGTGAATGCGTTTCCGTCATAGCGATACATGGGCGATCGCTTAACGGAGAACCAGATGTTTCCGGATGGACCTTCGTGCATGCACCAGATCTCCTGGCCTTCAACGACTCCCTGCTCGGTGAAGTTTGCAAAGACCTTTCCATCAAAACGACTGATACCCCCGTGAATCGTGCCGAACCAGATGTTCCCCGACTTATCTTCGAGAACACTGCCGACGGCGTTGTTCGGCAGGCCGTCGCGTTCGGAGATGTGCGTGAGCGTCTTTCCGTCGTAGACGTACGCTCCTCCGTTGGTGCCGAACCAGACTTGCCCTTTGCGGTCCACCGTAATGCAATGCACGAACTTGCCGCTCGTCACGCCTCGCGTTGGATCGGGCTCGGCTTCTGGAATTGCGAAGGGGGAAAAGGTCTTTCCGTCGAATCGGCAAACGCCCTCGATGGAGCCGATCCATATCACGCCGCTCGTGTCAACGGCCATGCTCCAGACGTCGCAGCTGATCAGGCCGTGCTGTTCGCCGAAACTCGTAAATGACTTGCCGTCAATCCGAGTGATGCCGCCCGTTGTTCCACACCATATGTTGCCGGCTTTGTCTTCGACGATCTTCTTGATCGTGACACCGCGTCCCAGATCATCTTTGATGTCGTAGTTGGTCAGCGTGCTTCCGTCGTTGCGGAACAGGTCGCATTCGCCGCCTATCCAAAGAACACCTTTCGAATCTTGAAAAACACTTCGGACGACACCACTTATCTCAGCATTCGGATCCACGTCGACGACAAGTGGCCGCTTCAGCGGCAACATCTTGGTTGAAGAAGATGTTTCGGAGCCTTGGATTGCTTGTGGCGTGAAGGCGCTGTCTGAAAAAGCCTCGCTTCTCGTGATGGGACCGCCTGCAGGAATAGATTGTTTGTTGCAACCCACGAGGAAAGAATTCAGGCAGACAATCAACATCGACACTTGCTTGAGCATTGGTTGCACTCTCACGGTGATGGCCGACTTGTACGAACGTCTCAATGCTACGAGACTCAGAGCGCATCGGTTCAAACGCAACATGCAACAGGCCGCGCGTGCGGCGCGGCCTGTGCTCTTTCGATTCTCCGCCTCCGGTGGCGCGATCTCAGCCGTTCCACTTGAGGTGCATCGGCCCCTTGTACTCGGCAAGCGGGCGGATGATGCGGTTGTTCGCGTGCTGCTCCATGATGTGCGCGCACCAGCCCGTGATGCGGCTCGCAACGAAGATCGGCGTGTACTGCGGCACGGGAATACCCATGATGAAGTACGTCATGCCGCACGGGAAGTCGACGTTCGGATGGATGTTCTTATCGCGCAGCATGATCGCCTGCACTTCATCACCCATGTCGAACCACTTCTTGCTCGACGGGCCCTGCTTCTCCGCGAGTTTGAGGCCCCAGCGGCGCAGAATGCCCGCGCGGTGGTCGCCGTTCTTGTAAACGCGGTGACCGAAGCCCATCAACTTGCGCTTCTCAGCAAAGGCGCGCTGCATCCAAGCATCGACAGTCATCTTGCCGCCCGCGCAGTCGCGATCAATGTCCTTGAGCATCTCCATCGCCATCTCGTTCGCGCCGCCGTGGAGCGGGCCCTTGAGCGCGCCGATGCCGCCGCAAACCGCGCTGTGAAGATCGGTTTCGGTCGACGAGATCACGCGGCACGAGAAGGTCGATGCGTTGAAGTCGTGCTCCGCGTAGAGGACGAGCGAAACATCCATGATGCGCGCGGCGAGTTCGTCCGGCTTCTGGCCCGTAATGAGCCAGAGCAAGTTTGCTGCGTGTCCGAGCGACGGATCAGGATCGACTGGCGCGTGGCCATCGAGCGTCCGCTGGCACGCACCGATGATCGTTGGAATCTGCGCGAGCAGACGCTTCGACTTGCGGAGTTCGGCTGCGGGCGAGTTGTCTTCGCACTCGGGGTCAAGGTGCGAGAGGAGCGACACGCCCGTGCGCAGGATCGACATCGGGTGCGCGTTCGGGCTTTCCTTCGCGACGCGCACGATCGCATCGCGCACGCTCGCGGGAATCGCGCGCATCGATGCGACCTCTGTCTTGAACGCCGCGAGTTCTGTGGCCGACGGCTTGTGACCGACGAGAAGCAGGAAAGCCACTTCTTCGAACGTCGCGTTCTCCGCGAGGTCGGCGATCTCAAAGCCGCGGTAGATGAGTTCCGATTGAGTGACGGCGCAGATCGAAGTCTCGCCGACGGTCTGACCAGCGAGGCCACGGGTGTCGACGGGCTTGGCGGACGGGGCGGGTGCGGTGCTCATCTCAAGTCTCCTTGCGCGATTGTTCGAACGGCCCATGCGCGGCAAAAAGCCGCGCACGAATAGATGAGTCTACAACTTCTCCGGCCCGCCGGGGCGAGGCGAAACACCGAACGAACCTGCGCGCAAGTTCACCCACCGCGAGGGATTCGCGGCACGGCTGACGAACCTGCGAAATTGGTAACAGTGCCTTGGCTTGAAGAGCGCTCGTTTTTCTCGCGGTCGCCGCTGCGGCGGCGACCTTTGGCGCG
>JBEIJG010000318.1:0-4317 GCA_040380385.1 Phycisphaeraceae bacterium
ACAAGCAGATCTACGCAGATGGCGGCCAATCGATGGCGATCGCTGCGCTTCGCTCGTTCGATGCGCGACCAGTTCGTGCCGTGCGGATAGTGCGTATGGTGGTGACGGCCTACAGCCCTGATGAACGAAGTTGTGGAACGAGTGCGGATGGAATCACCGCGAGTGGCTACTCCGTGCAGGTGAACGGTGGATGCCTCGTCGCGGCAGATCCGAAAGTGCTCCCGCTCGGTTCGTTGGTGAGCGTTCCGGGGTACGACGGCGGCGCAGTGGTGCCAGTGCTCGATACGGGTGGAGCGATCAAAGGCAATCGGCTGGATGTGCTCTTCCCAACCCATGAGGCGGCGATGCGCTGGGGGCGTCGCACGCTCGACATCACTATCTGGGAGTACGACGACGGTCTTCCCAACGGTTTCAAGCGCGTGCGCCGTGCTCCTCGCGAAGGTGCGTGACGACTCGGTTCTGCGGAAGCTCGGCGCGAGATAACGCCGTCTCCCATCGAAGCAGTGATTGATCCCGCGATTGCCATTTCTCGCCCCGCGCGAACAGTTGAGGCGATCGACGAAGCATCGAAACATCGATCCAACGCCTGAGTCGATGATCCGAGTCCATGCCTGCGCCAAAGATCGCGCCAGACCCAAGACGAGACCCAAGACGAGACCCAAGACGAGGCCTCGCTGCACAACCCGGGTAGCGGGAGTGAGGGCGGGGGCGCGCCTCACGCGAAGGCCCCTCCCGCGGCAAGGGCCGTTGTCGCCTGTGCACCCTTCATTCGATCGAGGACGCGATAGTGGATCGCTTCTGCGACGTGCGACTCGCTGACACGTTCACATGCATCGATATCCGCAATGGTGCGCGCGACGCGCCGGATGCGGTCGTACGCGCGTGCGGAGAGTCCGAGGTCACGCATCGCGCCTTCAAGAAGTCGCTGCGCAGGACCCTCAAGGACGCAGTGGCGGTCGAGTTCACGTCCACCGAGGCGAGCATTCGGGCGATCGCGCCCTTGACGAACTTCCATACGACCGCGCGCTTCAAGCACCTTCGTACGCAGTTCCGCCGTGGACGCTCCTGCGCGCGCCGATTGCAGACTCGCGAACGGCACCGCACGAACTTCGACGTGAAGATCGATGCGATCGAGGAGTGGTCCCGACAAACGGCCGATGTACTTCTCTTGTGCACGTCGCTCGGAGAGGCTCGCGGCAAATCCACCAGCGTGTGATGGATTCATCGCAGCGACCAACATCGTGCGTGCTGGAAACTTCATCGTGCCCTGCGCGCGAGCGATGGTGACGAAACCGTCTTCGAGCGGTTCACGGAGCGACTCGAGCGCCACGCGCGGATACTCGGGCAGTTCGTCGAGGAAAAGCACACCGTGGTGCGCGAGGCTCACTTCGCCAGGCCGTGGTACAGAGCCGCCACCGACGATCGCCGCAGAGCTCGCCGTGTGATGTGGTGCGCGAAACGGTCGCTCGCGAATGAGCCCAGAGCCACGCGGCACAGCGCCAACCGACGAGTAAATGCGTGTGACTTCGAGGGCCTCGTCTGGCGAGAGTGGGGGCAGAATCGCCGGCAGTGCGCGCGCCATCATGGTCTTGCCGCTTCCAGCGGGACCGATCAGAAGCACGTTGTGTCCGCCGGCAGCTGCAAGCGCGAGCGCCCGTTTCGCCGCCTCTTGGCCGCGTACTTCAGCGAAGTCGAGCGCGGCGCCGAACGGCGGCGGGCATTCGGTCGGAGGCTTCTCGCGCGGAAGGTCGTAGAGCCCGTTCACGAACCCGAGTGCCTCACCGAGATCACCAACCCCATAGACCTCAAGTCCCTCGACTGCAGCGGCTTCGGGCGCATTCTCAAGCGGAACGATGACGCCTCTCAATCCTTGCGCACGCGCGAAGGCCGCGAAACTTGTCGCTCCTCGAATCGGTCGCAGGGCGCCATCGAGTGCGAGTTCGCCCGCGAGGCCGAACTTCGCAAGCAACGGATCGGAGCGCTCGCCAATGACACCAAGCATGCGAAGAAGTGCGATGGCGATCGGAAGGTCGTACACCGGCCCTTCTTTGCGGAGATCCGCGGGCGCGAGGTTGATGGTGCATCGGCCTCGTGGAGTCGGAAGATCGAGATTACGAAGGGCCGCACGGACGCGATGTGTCGACTCACGCACCGACGCGTCGGGAAGTCCGATGACGGAGATTCCCGGCGTTGAGGAGCGTTCGTCAGGACCACTGGCCGTGGCACCGCCGTCCGACTGAACTTCGTCGGCTTCGATTTCGACAGGGAGGGCGTCGATCCCGCGGAGAGCAAAACTAAGAATGCGCTGCATGCACGCGGTTCTAACCCGCGTTCGTTGGCAACTCGCATTTCATGGCAAAAATACCGCAGCGAAAAATCGACGAATCTTTTTCTTCAAAAGCTCTCGCGGAGCGCGACGGGAGAAACACCCACGCGAGGTCGAATCACGCAGTGCGCTCGACCGCGAACATCGCGCACGCTTCGATCACACCTCTCTCGCACGCAGCTCGTTCACGCGGCTCATTCACGCGCCTCATTCACGCGCCTCAGTCACGCGGCTCATTCAAGCCCAGGCGCAAATCCTCGGCGCATGGTGTTCTCGCAAACGGCGCGCGGCTCAACGAACTGCAACAGGTAGTCGCGTCCGCCGGCCTTCGAGCCGATGCCCGACATGCCGAAGCCGCCGAAGGGCTGACGCCCAACGAGCGCGCCAGTGATGCCGCGATTGAGGTAGAGATTCCCGACGCGGAACTCTCGGCGTGCGCGAGCCAAGTGCGCGGGCTTTCGGCTGTAGACGCCGCCGGTCAACTTGTACTCCGGCGTGTTCGCGATCGCGAGTGCTTCGTCGAAGTCCTTCGCATACATCACAGCGAGCACTGGTCCGAAGATTTCCTCGCGCGCAAGACGCGCGTCAGGCTTGATGCCGCTGAAAATCGAAGGACCGACGTACGGCTTGCCAACTTTCGCTTCGAGTCCCGCGGGCACTTCGAGCGTGAGTTCATGCTTGCCTTCGGTCTTTCCGATTTCGATGTACGAGCGAATCTTGCGTGCGGCCTCTTCGTCGATGACGGGGCCGATATCGGTACCCGAGTTCATTGGATCACCAACGACGAGCGCCTTCGTTGCGCCCACGAGTCGATGAAGGAACGGCTCATACGCGCTGCCGACAACAATCGCGCGGCTTGCTGCGGAACACTTCTGACCGCAGAAACCGAACGCGCTCTGTCGAACGCCGAGCACCGCTTCGTCAAGATCAGCAGACGTGTCGATGATGACGGCGTTCTTGCCGCCCATTTCGCAGACAACCTTCTTGACGAACTCTTGCCCCGGTGCCACGACGCCGGCTGCTTGCACGATGTCGAGACCAACGGCCTTCGAGCCTGTGAACGCAATGATCGCCACGCGCGGATCGCGGACGAGGGTCGCACCAACGGTTTCGCCTGGGCCCGCGATGAAATGCAGCACGTCTTTCGGCGTGCCTGCGCGCCAAAGAATCTCGCACATCATGCGCGCGATCGACGGCGTTTGCTCTGCAGGCTTGACGACGACGGTGTTGCCCGTCACGAGCGCAGCAACGGTCATGCCGCAGCAAATCGCAAGCGGGAAGTTCCACGGAGCGATGACCGCAGCAACACCGCGCGGTTGATACCACTGTTCGTCGAGTTCGCCGACAAACTTGCCGAGTCGCTCGGCGGCAAAGAGCTTGGCGCCTTCGCGCGCGTAGTACTCGCAGAAGTCAATCGCTTCGCAGACATCCGCGTCTGCTTCGCGCCACACTTTGCCCGACTCTTTCACGATGATCGCCGACAGCTCATCGCGACGCGTGCGCATCTCGGCAGCGGCTGCGACAAGCACCGCAGCACGTGTTGTGTATGGACTCTCTGACCACGTGGGGAACGCGGCGTGCGCAGCAGCGACCGCACGCTTCGCATCATCGGCGGTGCCGGAATTCGCAACGTTCGCGACGTTGGAACGCGTGATCGCCGCGGCGAAATTCGAGCGCGCCGACGATTCCGCGAAGTTGCGCATGGGCTCCGTAAAGAACGGACGACCGTTTGAAATGCCGGCGGGCGCTGCACTCAATGCGTGACGCTCGGGTCCTTGCGCAATGCGTTCAACACCCGGATCGGTATCAAACGCGCGATGCGGACTGGCGAGCAGTTTCTCGGCGGATGCGTTGTCTTTGAAGCCTGCCTTGAGCCACGATTCGTTCGAGCTATTCTCGAGGAGACGACGCACGAGATACGCCATGCCCGGAATCAGTTCGCCGACGGGGCAATACTCGCGCAAGCGAAGATCGAGATCGATCGCCGCGCT
>JBEIJG010000319.1:0-4289 GCA_040380385.1 Phycisphaeraceae bacterium
GGGCACTGCGGTTGTCGTCGCGACTGCGCTGCTTGCCGTCGCGATCGTCGTCTACGACCGCTTTCATACGAAGTCGATTGCAAGCACGCTGCTCCTTGCACTTTGCCGCGCGCTTGCGTCGCTCATTCCGATGCTTGCGTTCGCGAACGGCGAGCTCGACACGCTTGTCACCCGCGGCGCGATCACACTACCGATCGCACTTGCCGCTTGGACGCTTGGACTTTCGCTCCTCGCGCGAAACGAGATGGCGCTGCGTGACGACGACGCGCTGTTCGCGCAGGACACAGAAGCGCCGTACCCATGCCCTGCCTGCGGGCAACTGATGGTTGGCGGCGTTGCGAAGTGCGGCGAATGTGCGCGACTGAGTTCACCGAGCGAGCGGCGCATCATTGCACGCGAGCGGCGCGCCCTTCTCCATCGTTGGTGGCGCACCATCATTCCGTTCGGAGCTGTCGCCGGGCTGCTCGCGGTGTTCTTCTTGGGAAAGGCAGTGCTCCTTCACCGCGATCGCGACCTCGGCTACACGGATCTTTCGGCCAATCCCGGCGCCGCCATCCTCATCGCAATCTTTCTCGCGTTCACCGCACTCCGCGCAGCACGGATCCTCCGCCGCGAACCTGCGCGTACACCCGATGCAATCGGCATGCTCATCGCCTGCCTCGCACTCGTCGACGCGCTGGCGCTCGCAACTGGTGGACATTGGCTCGCTGCGCTCGTGTGCGCGCTCCTCTTCGGCGTGACCCGACGATGGCAGCGTGTGATTGCGGGGAGTTGAAGCAGCGTTGCTTCGCCGAGGGGTCTGCCGAGTTGGGGACCGAAGCGGCGGCGGCCGCACGTGCCGACCGACAAGCACCTCACTTGGGAATCTGACTTTTTTCGTACGCGAAGTTTTTGCCCGAAAACGTTGCCACACTTTTCAGAACAGCCCACCCTCATGGCCATGATGCGCACGTCGTACTGACCGCCCAGCGCCAACAGTTGAGCGCCATCAGTCGGCCGCGATGGGGGTGAAGATCGAAGTTCAACGCGCGACGCTTGCAACAACGCGGCATGCGCGAGCGAGCGCTGCAGTTTGACTTCACTTGCTCGAGATTTTGGGTGGAAATGAGAGGCGGAGAGAGAAGAAGCTCAGTCTTCGCGCGGGTGTCGCACGCGCAACGAGTCGTACACAGACTTTCGCAACAGTTTCGATGCTGACGGATCGCAAAGATCTGTTCAGGTTCGACGTCGCGGGAAATCCTGCGTCACACCAACGCGAGGCCTGAGCTCTTCTTCCGACATGCACGAACACGAGTTCGCGAGCTGGCACGGTGCTAGACCGCGGAGTTGTCCGCTGCCGTTGTCGGGTCAGCGTTCGCAATCGGAATGGGCCGATTGCTCAGGCCGGGAGATTCCCGGAGAGGGAAGAGATGAACATGACGGATTCGTGGATGACATGGGCAGCACGTCCCGAAGAACTCGGTGCACCACTCGGCCTCGTACGCCACGCTCAGACGTGGCGCGAACGAAATCTCGAGAAAGGTGAATTCCATGAAGGTGAATTCCATGAAGGTGAATTCCGGGAAGGTGAATTTCAGGAAGGTGCATTCCGAGAAGACGCATTCCGAGAAGGTGCATTCGCATCGACGTCGGTCGAATCCGATCCACCTCCTCTGTGTGATCGTCCCGCGACTGCGGGCTGTGCGCTGAGTCGAAGCCGACTTACACATGAACCCAATCTTCGATCTACCACCCCGGCGCACTCCATACCCGCGCAAACGCTTCGCACCACATCGCGCTGGTTGTCTTCGGTTGGAGCCTCGAAACGAGTTCTCGCAGTGCTGGCGGCTGTGGGACTTGTAGGTACTTCCCTTTTGACCATGCCCGGTTGCCAAACAGTCATGCCGATCGCAATCAATGCTGCGGTTGTTGCATGTGTCGAACTTGTGAAAGCGCTGTTCGACAATCCCAACGAGACACTTCCCGCGGGCTATGCCCCATGCGGACAAATGGTTTGGCCGGTGCAGGACCATGAGTTCAAGTTCTGTCTCTACTGCGATCCTTCGAAACCGCAAGAACTCTTCGTGCAATTCGGATGTGAAGGTAAGTACTACCCAATGCGGCTTCGCCGATTCGAGCACATTCCAGCGCTGCCCGATGGCGGGAACATCGATGAACTCTCTAGCGAGTACATCTCCATCAAGAAGATCAAGTGCGACGAACAGTTTCTTGCCGATGCTGCGGCGACAGTCGCTCCATACATGAGTGCGCTCGACTGTGCGATTCGAGTGCCGAATGATCGGGTACTGCCGACAACTGGCGATTACAAGACACTCGATGTGCGTATCGGCGGAGTTCCTGCGCCGCGCGACCGCGACTTGGAAATCGAAGGCGGCTCATTGCTCGAGCTCTCAGGCTCTTTCGACGAAGTCGCGCACTACGCGATGGTCTGTGGAGTACGAGCACTCACCTTCAAGGATGGGTCTCAGCAATGGTCTGTTTATGCGAATCCTGATGTAAGCGCCATTGCGGTTTTCCGTGGGAACGAGCTCTACGACGCCCGATTCCTCTTTGCACCGCAGCCTGAAGTTCACCATGGGGGATGATCGTTGGCGACGGGAGAGACGCATGCGGGACGATGCATGGTCGTGACGAATAGTTGAGACGCATGCGGTACGACGCGTGAGATCGGGCGTATGAGGTGCGACGTCTGAAGTGCCGTCTGGAGCGCCACACGTAGGTCGTACATCAACTCGGATCGGATTGGATGTGGCCCGGCACGCGATCGTCACGCGCGCGCCGGGCCTTCCGATACATCAACAAACGCAGGAATCAACATGCACACACTCCTGCGGTGTGGAGAGACATCTCCGCACAGTCGCCACACAGACCCACCAGCACGGCCACAGGTCGTACCATTCGGACGTGATCCAGCGCACCTGCGTGATCAATATCGTTGGCCTCTCGTCGAACTTGATCGGCGATGCGACACCACGTCTCCGTGCCTTCGCGAAAGCGACCGGAGGAGTTCGCACGCTTCGACCACCGCTTCCTGCAGTGACGTGTACCTCGCAGTCGACGATGCTGACAGGTCTCGCACCAAGCGGCCACGGCATCGTCGGAAATGGCTGGCACGATCGCGGATTGGGCGAGGTTCAGTTTTGGAAGCAGTCGAACCAGCTCGTCGCGGGCGAGAAGGTGTGGGAAACGGCGCGACGGATCACGCCGGATTTTCGCTGCGCGAACGCCTTTTGGTGGTACGCCATGCACGCGACCACCGACAGCATGGTGACGCCTCGCCCGCAGTATCGCGCCGACGGCCGCAAGATTCCCGACTGCCTGACACGTCCGCCCGAGCTTCGCGACGAACTTCAGCAGAAGTACGGTCAGTTTCCGTTGTTCAAGTTCTGGGGGCCTGCGGCAGACATCACGTCGACCGACTGGATCGCACGCGCTGCGATCGATCTTCTCAGTGGCGATCGTGTGGAGTGCCTCGGAGAAAAACGCAACGACCTCGTGCTGGTCTATCTCCCGCATCTCGACTACGCGTTGCAGAAATTCGGTCCATCGCACGAGTCCATCCGCCAGGAACTCCGCGAACTCGATCGCATTGTGGACGGCCTCCTCCAAGCGTGCGATCACTTTGGCTATCGCCCACTGATCGTGAGCGAGTACGGCATCGTTCCGGTACGCGACGCGGTATGGCTCAACCGCGTCCTCCGTGATGCTGGCTACCTCAAAGTGCGTCTTGAAGGTGGGCGTGAGCATCTCGATCTTGAGTCGAGTCGTGCCTTCGCAGTCGCGGATCATCAGGTCGCGCACATCTCCGTGCGCGATCCGGCGGACACGGCGGACGTCGAAGCGATTCTTGCCAAAGTCGACGGCGTTGAGCGCACACTCTCGGGCGACGCACGCTGTGCTGCGGGCCTCGACCATCCTCGCGCAGGCGACATTGTTTGCGTGAGCGCGGTTGACCGTTGGTTCGCCTACGGTTGGTGGTTCAACGACTCCGACGCCCCCGACTACGCGCGCACCGTTGATATCCACCGAAAGCCCGGATACGACCCGTGCGAGTTGTTCCTCGATCCCGCCAACTTTCACACGGTAACCCCTTCTTGACGGAGGCATCTTTAGCACTAGAGAAAGATAGACCCCTCGGAACAGGCCTAGTCCGCCATGAAGTAATTTTTAGATTGTGTCCAATATCTTTTTGTTATTCAAAGATTTTATTCGTACTAGAAGTCATAGGTATAAGAGGCAAAGACACATTTGTTCTAGTGAATGAGTCTGCAGAATGGCTTAGTTTGCCA
>JBEIJG010000320.1:0-4268 GCA_040380385.1 Phycisphaeraceae bacterium
CACCTTCTCCGCCGGCCGCCACGCCCACGGCAACTCCAACTGCAACGCCAGCTGCAACGCCTGCGCCTACCCCCGCGCCAGCCGCAACCGAGCCACCCGCGCCGATCGTTCCCGAGCGGGAGGTGAACCCCACGCGCGACGACGCCCCGCTCGCCGCACCCGGGGAAGTTCGCAAGCGCGCGTACATCGTGGTCGATCGCGTTTCGACTGCGGTTGGCACGATCGAGAGCGACAACGAACAGATCATCGTGCTGCGCGACGAGCGCGGACGCCTGAAGACCTTCACGAAGAGTCGCGTCCTCAGTGTGACCTATCTCCTCGAAGGTCCTGCGGGCCGTCGTGTGCGCGTGATCTTCAACGATGGGCGCACGCTCATCGGGAAGTTGCTCGAAGACGGCTACGAAAACGTGTCGCTCGAGATCGAGGGTATCTCAAGCAAGTATCCACGAGCGGCCGTGAGCGAAGTGCAACCGTATCCGACAGATGCCGAGCTCTACGAGCGATTCCGCACGTCGCTGGAGCCCGATCAATACACCGGGCGTTACACACTCGCGCTCTGGCTCTACAACAAGAAGATGTACGCTGAGTCGAAGCACGAGCTCGAAAGCCTGCTCGAAGCGACGAACCACTACGAAGCGAAGCGTCTGCTCAACGAGGTCGACGCCCAACTCGCGCTCATGACGCCGCGCGAATCAACCGACACGCCAGCGCCACGGGAGCGACCGACGAAGCCGGAACTGCCGTCGAATATGCTGTCGAAGTCGGACGTCAATCTCATCAAGGTCTACGAACTTGATGTCGATGACCCGCCTCGCATGCAAGTTTCGGATGAGCTCATCCGTACGATGCTCGAGAAGTACGCGCAGAGCGAACTCATTCCTGCGCGCGCGGCCGACCGAGCAGGCTTCTACTCGAAAGAGCCGATCGAGATTGTGAAGACGCTCTTCTCGCTGAAAGCACGCGAGCTCTATCCGCAGATCGAAGTCCTCGGCGAACCAGAATCCCTCAATCTCTTCCGCACACGCATCCACAACGCGTGGGTCATCAACAACTGCGCCACGAGCCGCTGCCACGGCGGGCCGGATGGCGGTCGACTCTTCCTGTTCAACAAGGACTTCAAGAGCGACGTCACGCGCTACACCAACCTGCTCGTTCTGCTGCGCACCAAAATCGACACTTTGCCGCTCGTCGATTTCGAGAAGCCCACCGACAGCCTGCTCTTCCAATACGCACTGCCAGTGACGGAAGCGCGCCGACCGCACCCGGATGTCAAAGGTTGGGATCCAGTGTTGACAGCCTCTCGCAAAGGCTTGCAAGAGGACTTCGTGAGTTGGGTGCGCTCGATGCGCGTTCGGAACGGCGACTATCCCGTCGACTACACGCCGCCGGCGATGAAGAAGGCGGAGCCTGCGGTCGGTGGGTCAGACCGCTGATCGCGCGGAACTTTCGACCGCCACCCCGCTGCTGAGATCCGGTGCGATTCCAGTGGGCTCAGTTGCGGCTTCGCCGCGGCTCAGGCGCAGTTCGATCGGCGCTCCGACCCACCCCAACGCGCCCACGCATAGGCGCATTCCTCCCAGTTCCGATACACTCCGCGCCCCCAGTCGACGCCACCGCTCGACGCATTCGCGTCGTGCCGTCCGCATACCCCGCCAGAGGGCAGGTTTCATCCGATGAAGCAGCGTTTCTCGCTCCCGACTTTCCCGACCTCCTCCTTCCTTTCGCTCGCGGGCAACCGACGCGGCGCGCTCGCCGCGTGCGTTGCAGCCGCCTTGTCGGCAACACTCCTCCTCGGAGGAAGCGTCGGTTGCGGCGACCCCAAGCTCGCCGAGCAGGCGAAGTTTGAGAAGGAGTTCAACACGGTCGCTTCGAGTTACGAGAGCGCGGTTCGCGGAAACACCGCCCTCCTCTCCTCGAACCCATCGAGCGAATCGGTCGCCGCACTTCGCGCACTCGCGGAACAAGCGAAGGCGCTCTCGGGCGGCACTGCCACACAGCAGGAAGCCGCCACCCAACTCGCGGCCTCGATGTACCGCGCCGCTGGCTCGATCGAGCTCGCGCGCGCGAGCCGCATCGAAGCTGAACAAGAGATCGCGCGCTCCGTTGCGTTCAACGCCTCGTTGCTCGCCGCTGATCTCGACGCGATCGGCGCGGCCGCCGAAGCACTCGACTACTCCAGCGCCACTTCGGTTCCCGAGGCGATGAAGAGCGGCGCGGCAAACGCCGCCCGAACGCTTCAAGAGGAAGTTCGCACGCTCGAGCGTCCGCTTGGTCAGTTGGTCGCTGAAATCAGCAGCCGCACAGCCGAACTCGCGCGCCTCGAATCCGAAGCCGCCGTGAGCATGCGCCGCGCGCGCGAGTCGAGCGCAAAGATCGCAGAAGATTACGTCAACGAGGCCGCGCGCATCCAAGAAGAAGCGCGCGGCGTGCGCAACACGCTCGCGGAGAAGACGATCGAGGCCGACGACAAGGCGATCGCGTTGAACCTCACGCAGGTTGAACTCGAGAGCGTGAAAGCTGTGCAAGTTGCCGCCAACGAAGCACTTGACTTCGTCTCGGGTTTCCGCGCAGAAGTCGATGGCGCCGCGACGAAGGTGCGCGATCTCGCCGCTGAACTGAAGAAGAAGTCTGACGCGATCATGAAGTCGATCGCGGAAGAACGCGCCGGCGCGCTCAAGTCGGCCTACGAGGCCGCGGCCACCGATTTCGCGAATGCTGCATCAAGCGCCGGCTCGAGCCCCGCGAGTGATGCCCTCCGTACGGCGCTGATGTCGGAAGAACTCCGCCTGAAGGTGACGGAAGTCCTCGGCCTCGGTTCGCACGGCCGTATGGTTGCCGCGACCGGTGGCGCTGATCTCGCCGCGCTCAAGTCGCAGGCGGAGACCGCCATCACCGCGCTGAAGGAAAAGGCTGCGGCGGCTGCCGACGCGATGGCTGCAATTTCCGATGAGAAACTCGCGGAACTCAAGGCCTCGATCGACGAGACCAAGAAGATGGCGGACGGCCTCTCGGTCGACACGCTGCTCGCTCCACCCGCCCTCGCGGAAAAGCCAAAGACGGCGAAGAAGTCGTCTAGCGCAGGTTCCACCGGTCGCTCAATGTCGGGCGCCTCTGGCGACGCCGCTGATCGCATCGACGACATCGAAGCGTGGGTCGGCCAGTACAACGCGGCCATCGAATCGAAGCCATCGAGCGCGGTCGAGATGATGCTCGCGGTGATGGACGATACGACTTCCGTCGGCAAGGCAATGAAGGAGATGGCTGCGCCGATGATGTCGGCGATGGCGCCGCTCTACGACGCGATGCAAGCGAAGTTCGGGACGACAAAGCTCGAACTCGGCGCTGGCGGCATGGGTGGTGGGATGGGTGGAGGGATGGGTGGAGGCATGGGCGGCGGCCTCGGAAGCGGCGTCGCGAGCCTCGAGAAAGTCTCCGTTGACGCGGACCGCGCCGTCTTCAAGGATGCGAACGGTCAAGAAACCATCTTCGTCAAGACCGATGCAGGTTGGAAGGTCGACCTGACCGCTGCACTGGAAGCGCAAGGCATGTCGGCTGAGCAACTTGAGCAGATGCTCCCGATGGTGCAAGGCATGATGGGCCCGATGATGGGCATGATGAAGAAGGCTGCGGCGGACGTCGCCGCGAAGGTTGAGTCTGGCGAGATTACTTCTGCCGACGACGCTGGCGCTGCGATGCAGGCGGCGATTCAGGAAGCGGCCGCGAGCATGATGGGTGGCGGCGGACGCCGTCCACGTGGCGGCGCTGCGAGCGGCGGCTGATTCGTCGCGTGGCGGTTTCGACGCGCCGGTTCGAGCATTGTTTGAGTATCCCGCCCCCGCCACGCGCGGGGGCGTTTCATTGATGCGCACCGCGCTCGCGCGGATGGGCTTCACTGACGGCCTTCACCGATGGCCTTCACCGATGGCCTTCACAAGTCATTCCGCCGATACTGACGGCATGACGACTTCGCCGCCGCCCCCACCGCCACCACCACCGCCGCGCAGGATGCCGCGCGTCGAGACAACTGGGAGCGCAGGCTCGACCTCCTCGACGACATCCTCGACAGCCATCGCACTCAAGAAGAGTGTCGCCGTCGCTGGACGCGTCAAAGGCGTCTTCTTGATCGTGACCCTCCTGATTCTCTTCGCCGCAACGTTCGTCATCGCGCCCCTTCGTGGCGCCACCTTCGAACGAGAAGGACTCAAAATCGGCGGCTGGCCTGGACTCTTCTTCACACATCCATGGATCGTGCTGCCGCTTTCGCTGCC
>JBEIJG010000321.1:0-4259 GCA_040380385.1 Phycisphaeraceae bacterium
TGCGGTCACGCGCCTCGGATGGCGGATCTCAACGCCCGCATCGCGCGCGGCTTGCAAGAGCGCATTCAGAATGGTGTGCGCATCATCGGTCGTTGGGAAGAGCTTGCCGGTGTCCTCGCGCTTCAGTTCGACGCCGTAGGCTTCGAAGAACGCAACCGTCTCGGCGACGCCGAAGCGCCGCAGCACGTTCTTGATCGCGTTTGGAGAACTCCCCGCATACGCCTTCTCGTCGACCGCGTGGTGTGTGACGTTGCAGCGGCCACCGCCTGCAACGAGGATCTTTGCTCCAAGCGTCTTTGCGCCATCAAGGGCAATCACACGCGCGCCTGCGCGTCCGGCGTGAATGGCCGCAAAGAGCCCCGCAGCGCCCGCACCCACAACAACGACGTCCGCTGTTCGCGACGGATCATTGGTTCCAGCGCTCACCTCAAGGTTGTGACCGCCGTCGACGTTGGCGACGCCTGCACTCACTGCTTCGCAGGCTCCGAACTTGCCGTTGGAGTCATCTCTTCCGTCGGAGTGAGTTTGACAGCACCGCGGACATCAATCGCTTTCTCTGCCGTCACGTCGATCATGATCTCGGCGTCTTCCGGTCCTTCCGCGAAGAAGCGCACGAAGACGGAGCCGCGCGACGGGATACCCGACTCAAGTCGCACGATCGACGGCGTCTCTTCGTCCGGCGTGAACTCGCGATCAAATCGACGCGCGGCTGTGCCCGAGGCGAGGATGCGCGTTCCCTCGGGTGCGCGCAGCGTGACGACATCGGGGAGGCCGGATTTCGTGGAGGCCGCGCGCGCGGTACGGGTTGGAATCAACGCATCGTTCTTGAGATCGATGGTGACTTCGTAGAGCCCGTCTTGCAGTTTGCGTACGCGTGGCGATCCGAATGAAACCCGCGGCATTTCTTGTGCGTGGAAGATCGTGAACGCGGCGTTGCGGTGACACTCTTCTTCCAGCATCCACGACGGTGGAATGCGCGACGACCACTTGTTGCTCCCACCGACGAGCACCTTGCCGTGCGTTGGGTGGTCGACTTCGGTGAACGGCGTTCGAGTTTGATCAAAGAGCAGTCGTTCGCGCCACCGCTCCATCGCCTCGCGATCGGGCGAGCCGCCGTTCTGCGAAATCCGCTTCTCCGTCCAGAGTTCGTTCGTGAAACTCACGATCCCCAAACTCTCGGAAAGCCAATTCACGAATCCACCGCGCACGGGATAGAGGTCAGAGTGAATGACCATCGAGCGATAGCCGGGCAGCATTTCTGCGCCAGTATTTGCGATGGCGTCGTAGACCGCGCGATCGGCGGCGTACGCACCCTCTCGATTCGGCGCACCCGGTCCACGCAGAATCATGCCACCGGTGTTGTGGTAGGCCTGTCCGGCGGCGATGTTTGGCTTCGTCAGAATGAAGCGGCCAACGGCTTCGGTCTCGGGGTACGAGAATGGCCAATCGCCTGCACCGCCTTGGACATGATCGGGGTGCCAATCTGCAGGGAAATTGCGGTTCATGTCGTAACCGCCTGGACCGTCTTCATTCACCTCGCCGTCACCGTCGTTGTCGATGCCTTCCATTCCCGCCATCGACCAATCACCGCGGCGAATCGTCCCATCGGCGCGAGGTTCAGGCGAGACCGCCTCCATCACGTTTGGGTCGAGTTCGCTGCGACGATGTGTGCCGTTCGGGTCGGGTCGCCACATCATGCCGATCGAGCCGTCGCCATCGAGGTCGTCTGGTCCATCCTCGTCGAGTGCACCGTCTCGGTCGTCATCCGTTGGTTTCATGCCTGTACGCGATGAGTGCGGAGAATTCTGTCGATCGAACCAATTCTGGCGGCCGTCGGGATTCACGCATGGCACAAAGTAAAACGCGGTGCGATCGACGAGCTCGGTGATCGCAGGGATCTTGCCGTAGTTCTCGACGAGATACCACGCGGTGTAGAGCACGGTTTCGCTCGCCTGAATCTCATTGCCGTGGATGTTGCCGTCGATGTACATCGCCGGCTTGTCGGTGTCGACGCCGGTCTTTGGGTTGTTCAAGATGAGCGCGAAGACGGGGAGTTCGCCAGAACTCTTTCCAAGGTCGACGTAGGTGAGGAGCGCGGGATGTGCCGCGGACAGTGCTTTCGACTCCGCGACGAGTTCGGCGACATCACGGTAGTGATCGAATCGCAGCGCAGAGGTCGCTTCTGTACGGTCTTGCGCGAACGTGGCGCTTGGCGCGGCCGTCACAATGCCCGCAATGAGTGCGGGAAGCATGCAGCGACGCTGGCGAGCGAGTTGAGAAATGGCGCGTTGGAACAGACTCATGGCGTCACCTCCTTCGAGGCGGAAACGGGTGAGTTTGAAGTGTTCACTGTCGAGTTGGAACTTGTTGAGAGTGCACGCGTTGAGGCCGTCGTGTTTGCGGCTCCGTCCGCCGGACCTGCCTCGCGCACGATGTCATCAAAGAATGCGCCACGAACATTGAGCGACAACTTTCCATCTTGCGGCATGCGAACCGTCCACTCGAAGTCACGTGCTTCATGCGCGGCAAGTCGATCGATCTTTTCAACCGCGCGACCGGCGAGCACTTCGCTCGGAGCGACGCCAACGCGCACCACGATCGGTTGCACAACGCCCGTGATGCGACCCATCTCGGTTGTGGTTGGGAAGTCGCCGCGATTCGTGATGCGAAGCCCGATGCGCACGAGCCCGCCGCCGAGGTCGGTCATAGAGATCTCGCTGACGTCGATCTCAGGCAATTTTTCTGCGAGTGTCTTGAGGAACGGTGCAGATTTCTTCGCAAGCACTTCTGCTTGCGAGGCCGTTGGGGATTCACGCAAGAAAGGCATAAACCCGCCGACTTCAACTGCGCCAAACTTCGGATGTTGAGTTGGTGTCCACTCAACGAAGCCAGGACTTTCGTAGAGGCGATCGCAGAGGTCGATCCATGCTTGTTGCTCATCATCGCCGGTCGCGATGGTTGCGGGTGCTGGCGAGCCCTCGGGAACCGCCGGTACGTCGGGGCGGGTCCAGCCATTCGCAGCAACCGCCGCGATGCCGCGATGATTCGCGAGCCAAAGGACGAGTGAGCCTGCGAGATCGGCGTTGTTCGACTTCTCAAGTTTCGTGGTCTCTCTCCACGCCTTCGAGAGTTCGCGATAGAGCGCGTGGTCGGCCTCGAGGTACACCATCGGAGTGCGGTTTGTGGAGTCTTTGTCTTTCGTATCGGGGAACTCCGCGAGCGTGTCGTGTCGGCCGAAAATCAAGGCACTCACAATCGCCGGGTGATCGCGCACGAACTTCGCGATGGCGATGCTCTCAGGCTCGCTCAATGGAAACGGCCCGGCATCGAGATCAAACTCTGGCCATCGATGCGGGAAATTGCGATCGAGATCCACGCCTGTTGCCGGATCCTCGCCGACGAGACCGTCACCGTCGAGATCGCGCCCCTCAAGCATCATCTGGTGTGTGGCGACTTCGCCTTTGTTTCCTTTGTCTCGTTTGTCTCGATTTGCGCCCCGCACGATGCGCGGGTTTGCTGTGTCGACAACGTGCGTCGCAACAGTTCCTGGTGGCGCAACGCGACGCATGAGAGTGATCACGCCGTCACCGTTGAAGTCTTCCGGCGAATCCTCGTCGACCTTGCCATCGCGATCGTGATCGATGCGACGCGTGTTGGTCGCGCGAGGAAGCCCGGTTTGCAGCGCCATGGTGCGCGCGTCAGGATTCGCGCAGAGGATGACATGAACGCGAACCTCATCAAGAATGGTGGGATGCTCGCGAACGAGTTGCATCGCGGCGGTGAACGCCTGCTCGGGTGAACCGAGATTCACGGCATCCAGACCGCCGATCAAGAGCACTTCGGGTCGCTTCCGGTTGAAATCGGGATCGCCCAAAGTCACGACTTGGATCGGAAGGCCATCACGCGACACACCGATTTGACTCACGGTGCTTCGAGTCGGAGCAGCCTTGGCGAGGGCGATGATCCGATCTTGCAATTGCTCTGACGAAACGAAGTTGCGCGGCGCGAGCGGGCCGGCTGGCGGCGTGGTTTCGCTCGGAGTCGTCGCAGCAGCGGCGGCAGGCGGCGCATCGCTCGCAGTTGGCGGATCGCCGACGGGGCGGGCAGCCGCCGCAGTTGAGATGCTGCACGCAATGGAAGTCATCAAGAGCGTCGTCCGCAGCGAGGCGACACCGATCGCGCGTTGAGAGCGCGTGCACGGCGAAAGTGCGCGGTGGGAATTCGTGCATTGAGAATCTGAGCGGCCAGTCGAGCGGCCA
>JBEIJG010000322.1:0-4235 GCA_040380385.1 Phycisphaeraceae bacterium
CCGCGGCAAATCAGCAGCAGGCACCAAATCAGCAGCAGGCGCCAAATCAGCAGCAGGCGCCAAATCAGCAGCTGGCGCCACGAGTGCCGGCACCAGTTGCCATTGTTCCGCCGGTGGTTGAACTCGGCCCTGTCGAGCCCGGCTCGACCAATCCCGCGAAGTTCACGCTTATCAACAACGGGAAATCGCCTGTTCGTGTCATCGACGCGACGCCAAACTGTAAGTGCACGGCCATCAGTGACATCAAAGGCAAAGTCATCGAGCCCGGCGCGATGCTCGAACTCTCCGCGTCGCTCGCCGCGCCGCGCATTCCAGGACCGAAGGAAGCCGTCGTCTTCATTCGATTTGAAGGTGGCGCGATGATGCAGGCGAAAATCTCGGGTGATGTGCGATTCCCGATTCTCTGCACACCGCCCTACGTTGATGCGTTGAAGGAAGTGACGTCAGGCACGGTGAAAGTGCGTTCACTCGACGGGAAGCCATTCTCGATCACGCGTTCGGGCGGAAAGGAACCGGTTTTCGTCGGATTTACGCCGGGCACCGACGCGCCGCGTGCGGAGTACGAGATTCGCTGGGATCTCACGGGCAGTACCTGTGAAACCATGCCGCTTTGGTGGTTCGTGTGGACCGATCGCGCGGAATGTCCGGTGCTGCCGCTGCGTGTCCGCGATGAGTGCACCGGTTCGAAGGCAGACATGGGGCGCTTCCAACGATTCTGGATCGTGAAGGAGTCGCTTGTCGTGGCGGGAAGCGGACACAACGGAACGGCGACCGAGACGGAGATCGAACTCGAGCACTACAACCCGCCCAAGAAGGGTGCCATCGAACGCCCTGACTGGTGCGATGTCAAAGCAGTGCGTTCGCTCATTCCGGGTGTCGAGGTGAAGTTCGTTTCGAAACGCGATGTCGGCAAAGACGCGGCGATGGTCAAAGTTGCTGTAACTGCCGCGCAAGGTGGCGCGTTCGAGGGTGAACTCGAGATCGAAACGGCCACGGGTACCGGCCGCGTGCCGTTTACATACTTCGCGACGACGTGGTGATCGCGCGCACCGTTCGGAGGGCGAATCCATGCGACACTGGACCAACGACGCTGCACTCTTTGCGGAGCTCCTCGGTCGAGCGGCAGAAGCGATGCGTACGTCGCCCTATCGCCGGGGTTGCGTCGTCCGATTGCCGCGTCGCGGACGCATTCTCGCGACTGGAGATCTGCACGATCACACGCTCAATCTCGCGGCAATTCTGCGGTTGGCGGAGCTCGACGCATCGCCGCGCAACTCGCTCGTCCTCCATGAACTCATTCATCCCGATTGGTGCGAGGATGGAATCGACCGAAGTTACCGCATGCTCGGTCGTGTCGCCGAACTTGTGTGCGAGTATCCGTGGCAAGTGCATCCGATTCTCGCGAACCACGAGATCGCGCAGTTGCGACGGCAGCCCATCACCAAGGGTGCGGGCGACAACGTTGAAGCGTTCGATGCCGGACTCGAGTGGGGGTTTGGCGATGATGCAGATGTGGCGGCAGCGGCGGTCGCGGAGTTCATCCGCGCGATGCCGCTCGCCATTCGCACCGATAGCGGCTTGATGATCTCGCACTCGCTTCCATCAGACGCAGTCATGCGTCGGTTCGATGTGCGCGTCCTTGAGCGCGATCTCCACGATGAAGATTTCGACGGGCCCGACGGAGCGGCGTATCTGATGACGTGGGGCCGCAATCCGTCGCCCGCGTTGCTCGCGCGATTGGCGGACGAATGGGGCGTTCAGACGTTTGTTGTTGGCCATACGCATGTGCCAGAGAGTGTCGAGTTTCGTCCGCCGAATCTCGTCATTCTCAACAGTGACACCGATGACGGAAAAGTGATTCCGATCCAACTGGAGAGCGATGTCGCGCTGGCAGAGAAACTCGTTGGCGACGCATGGACCTTGAAGCAACTTCATCCACACGCGCCGGCGAAGGACGCATGAAAACGCGCGCGCCGCACGCCATACTCGCCATCGATTGCTCGCAGCGGCGATCGCACCTGGTTGTCGCGCGAGGCGCAACGGATTTTGCGCGGGTCTTTGCGCGATCGTTCGAGAGTCTGGACCAACGTGATCGCGAGCCGTTTTGGGATGAGCTGCGGGCGCTCTTCGCGGAGGCGCAGGTCACCGCTGCCGACATCACCGCGATCGCCGTCGCCAACGGACCGGGTGGTTTCACAGGCCTGCGCGTCGCAACGAGTTTCGCCAAGGGTTTCGCGCTCGCGCGCAACACGCCGATCATCGCGGTGCCTTCGGCGGTGCTGTTCGCTGCGTCGGATGCAGCGCGCGGAGGCACGGGCCCATGGCTTGTCGCGTTGGCGGCGAAGGGTGAGACCGCGTGGTGCACCGTCGTGTCACGCACGAATGATGGCGCCGCGCTGGTGATGTCCGAGCCGCGCGTCGTCGACGGCGCGGAATTCTCGGTACTGGCCGCACAGATCAACGCGTCGCAGATCGACGCAGCAAAGATCGACGCAGTAAAGATCGACGCAGTAAAGAGCGACGCAGTAAAGAGCCTGGCGAGGCATGGCTCGAGCGAACAGGCCACCGGCGTACTTCTCGCCGATGAACACCTCGGACCGTCGCTCGCCGAAAGCGCGGCAAACGCAGGACTTGCGACGCGCACGCTTGAGGTCGATTCCCACGCGTTTGCGCGTGAAGCTGCGCGTCGATTGGATGCAGGCGAGACGATCGATGCGCTCATGCTGGCGCCGATCTATGCACGCGAGCCCGAAGCCGTCACCAAGTGGCGTGAACGCGCAGTTTCTGCGCGGCGCAACGCGTAGCGCGTGAGAACGCGCCGCATTCCGCACAGATGGAACGTGTGAAGGGCCAGTTCAGCGGGATCGCATGCACATGTTGGATTCGGAGCGCGGGTTCACCGATCGAAGGCGTGCACCGGTCACGGTGCGAGAAAGATGCGCGGCAGGTGGCCGCGTTTGAATGGCCTTCGGCGCCGGATTCGGCCCGTCGAGTATGCGCTGAGGAGCGCAGCAGGAGGGGTTGTGATTCCGTTTGGTCCCCAAGACAGCGATGAAGGCATGGCGGCAAACGCCGAGCGTTCAACCAATCGCATGCGCGCACTCTGCGTCGGCTTCGACTGCATGAGCGCTGTTCGGCTCGGTCACGTCCTTGCGATGCAAGGCGTCGAAGGTGCGTACGAGGACAGTCTCGCGACGGTCCTTGGCCAAGTTGTCTCGTCCGAAGTTGATCTCGTCGTAGTGAGCGACGGCGTTTCACTCGAGGACATCGCACCGCTCGCAACGCAGATGCGCCGCGTGGCGCCCGCGGTCAAGATTGTGGTTGCTGGCGATTCGCCGCGCGACGGCATGCTCCTCCGCGCCGTGCGCGCTGGCGTGCTCGACTGGATCGATTTCGGCGCTGCCGACGAAGACATGAGTACCCGGATCGCCGCGGCACTCGAACTCGGTCGTGAAGAGCGTCGTCGCGACGAGCGCGTCGCGCGCCTCAAGGGAATCTGCCGGAAGCTTGGCGAAACGCGCGGTGAATTCGTGCGTCAAATGGATTCGCTCGGCGCCGACCTCGCGCAAGCGGCTGAAGAAGTGAAGGGCCGCGTGGATGAAGCGGCGTCGATTGGTGAGTTCCGCGGTTTGATCTCGCAGGAACTCGACGTCGAGGATCTTCTGCGTACCTCGCTCCAATACATGCTGACGAAAACCGGCGCGACAAATGCCGCTGTCTTCCTCCCTGGCTCGAAGCCATCGCAGTTCGGGCTCGGCGCGTACGTGCACTACGACTGCCCACGTGCTTCGGCACAGGCGCTCTTGCAGCGGCTCGGCGACGATGTTTGTCCGCGGCTCGCGGAGACCGACGACATCGTGCGCTTCGCCGACACGGCGGAGTTCGTGCAGTCGCTCGGCGTTGAGGCGTCGGTGCTTGAAGACGCTGAGTTGATCGCGTGGCCTGCCCGCGACGGCGACGAGTGCATGGGCGTCTTCTTCCTCTTCCGCAACCGATCGGAACCATTCCGCGACGAACTCGCGGGCATCATCGACGCACTTCGTCCGGTGTTCGCGGCGCAAATGGCGAAACTCGTGCGTGTGCATCACCGCTCGAACTTCCAGTGGCCGAAGACGCAAGCTGAATCGGCGGACGATGTTTCGAATGACGCGTCGAACGAAGACACGGATTCGGATGATGACGGTGAGGCCTGGCGTCGCGCAGCGTGAAGCACGGCGTCGCGCAGCGTGAAGCAC
>JBEIJG010000323.1:0-4202 GCA_040380385.1 Phycisphaeraceae bacterium
AGGCGCATTCTCGAACTTCTCCGTGGTACCGCCCGCGACGGGCATCGTGCACCAAGTCAATCTTGAGTATCTCGCGAAGGTTGTTTGGGAGAAGGACGGCGTCCTCTTCCCGGATTCGCTCGTCGGCACCGATTCGCACACGACGATGATCAACGGCCTCGGCGTCGTTGGTTGGGGCGTCGGTGGCATCGAAGCCGAGGCGGTCATGCTCGGCCAGCCGATTTACATGCTGATCCCCGAAGTTGTCGGTGTGAAGCTTGTTGGAAAGCTCCCCGAAGGTGTGACCGCGACCGACCTTGTTCTCCGTGCGACCGAAATGCTGCGAAAGCACGGCGTTGTGAACAAGTTCGTCGAGTTCTTCGGCCCAGGCCTTGCCGAGATGCCGCTCGCAAACCGCGCCACGATCGCCAACATGGCGCCGGAGTATGGTGCGACGATCGGCTTCTTCCCCGTCGACGAGCAGACACTCGCCTACATGCGCCTCTCGGGTCGACCTGAAGGTCTCGTGAAACTCGTTGAGTCGTACGCGAAGCAGAATGGCTTCTGGCGCGAGGACGATTCGAAGGTTGTCTACTCGAGCGAACTCGAGCTCGATCTCTCCACGATCGTGCCTTCGCTCGCAGGCCCCGCGCGTCCGCAAGACCGCGTCGCGCTGAGCGATATGCAGTCCTGTTGGCGTCGCGATCTTGGAAAGATCTACAACAAGGGCGCGAGCGCTGCGACGCCGAATGCGACGTCGATGACCGCCGCCGATGGCGTGAGCGTGCGTGATCAGGAAGGCAACGAGTATCAACTCAAGCACGGCTCCGTCGTCATCGCGGCGATCACGAGCTGCACGAACACGTCGAACCCGAGCGTCATGATTGGCGCCGGTCTCGTTGCGAAGAAAGCCGCTGCGCTCGGCCTGACGCGCAAGCCGTGGGTCAAGACCTCGCTTGCGCCAGGCTCGAAGGTTGTCACTGAGTACTTGGACGCCGCGGGCCTGACCGCCTCGCTTGACGCGGTCGGTTTCAACACGGTCGGATACGGCTGCACGACGTGCATCGGCAACTCTGGTCCACTTCCCGACCACATCGGTGCTGCGATCAAGGAAGGCGATCTTGCGGTGACGAGCGTCCTTTCGGGCAACCGAAACTTCGAGGCGCGCGTCCACCAAGATGTGAAGGCGAACTACCTCGCTTCGCCGCCGCTCTGCGTTGCGTATGCGATCGCTGGCACGGTCGACATCGATCTCCAGAAGGACGTCATCGCAACGACCAAGGACGGTAAGCCGGTCTACCTCAAGGACATTTGGCCAACGGCGAAGGAAGTGGAGGACGCTGTCCACCAGTTCGTGACCCGTGCTCAGTTCGAGAAGGAATACGCCGACGTCTTTAAGGGCTCGGACGCGTGGCAGAAGATCGCTACCGGTGGTGGCGAGATGTACTCGTGGGACGCGAAGTCCACCTACATCCAAGAGCCTCCGTTCTTCGTTGACATGAAGAAGGAAGCGGGAACGATCGCATCCGTGTCGGGTGCGCGCTGCCTCGCGAAATTGGGCGACTCGGTCACGACCGATCACATCTCGCCCGCTGGCGACATTAAGAAGGATGGCCCTGCGGGCAAGTTCCTCGTTGAGCATGGCGTCACGCCTGCGATGTTCAACAGCTACGGATCGCGCCGCGGCAACGACCGCGTCATGACCCGCGGCACGTTCGCGAACACGCGTATCAAGAACGAACTCGCACCTGGAACGACCGGCGGCGTAACGACCGATTTCACCGATGGTCAGGTGAAGTCCATCTACGACGCGAGCGTCAACTACAAGGCGAAGAACATCCCACTCGTTGTCCTTGCTGGTAAGGATTACGGCATGGGTTCGTCGCGCGACTGGGCTGCAAAGGGCACGTTCCTCCTCGGAGTGAAGGTCGTCGTCGCCGAAAGCTTCGAGCGCATTCACCGCTCGAACCTCGTCGGTATGGGCGTCATGCCGCTCACGTTCCTCGCAGGTCAAGATCGCAATTCCCTTGGGCTCAAGGGCGACGAGAGTTTCGACGTCCACATTCCGTCTGACCTGAAGCCACGTCAGCAAATCAAGGTGATCGCGACCCGACTTGATGGAACGAAGATCGAATTCAACACGCTCTGCCGCGTCGACACGCCGGTCGAAGTGGAGTACTACCGCAACGGTGGCATTCTCAATACGGTGTTGCGTCGCATGATGGCTGCCAAGTAATCACTCGCAACGAATAGACCACCGCGGAGGCACAAACGTGTCTCCGCGGTGTTTTTACGGATACGCGTCAACGCTGCGTTTCGACACATCCTCGGCGCTATGTTCGATTGCGTAGACGAGTTTGCCGGATTGGCTGCACCGACTTTCGTTGCTGGCCTCGGACCACCATTCGTCGCTGTCCTTGCATGCACGTGTTGTCGTTAGGAGGGAAAGATGGATCGTCGATACGTTGGATCGGACTTTTGGCCAAACGAAGGGCTCGAGCACACGCGCGCTCGGATACCTAGCCAAGGCGTGGATTCGGTTCGGCAAGGACCGAAGCCTCGGCTGAGCCGGAGTCTCATTCCGCGCATCGCAAAACTTGAACAGCACATTCTCGGCAGCCGACTTCCGGACCCGAGAGTGCTGATGCTCGCTGAAGATTGGCAGCCTGAATCGGTCACCCACGCGTGTGTTCGCTGTGGAGTCACGGTGTCGAAGTACGAGTGCGGAGTAGGAGATTGCGGTGAGTGCCGTCGGCGAGCCTCACGCTTGCACGCCACTGTTCGTTTGGGTCGATACGCGCCGCCGCTCTCGCAGTGGGTTCCGGCGGTGAAGAGCCGTTGCTGGGTTGCTATGGCACACGTGCTTGGTGAGGCGCTTGCGTTTCAAGTACTGGCGGCGGTCGACGAGAATCGCCTCCCGATGCCAGATGCCATCATTCCCATGCCCGTGCATTGGTCGCGGGCATGGATGCGCGGTATCGATCACACGCGAGAGCTTGCGGACGCGCTTGGCGCGTCGCTCAACCGACCGGTGAAGCGACATCTGCGGGTGCGGCTTGCGGTGCGCCAGGCAGGGACAACGCGAACTCAACGTCTCGCGAATCGTGGTCGCTACGAGTTTCGGTATCCAAGTCGCTGGGCGCACCCGGCGGCGGCCTTGCTTCGTTTGGTCCTCCGCTCGCAGGCGGGAAGCCACACATCAGGGGGCGGCCATGGACTCGTCCCGCTCGCGAACGCACATGTTTTGTTGGTCGATGACGTCCGCACCACCGGCACGAGCAGCGAAGAAGCGGCCGACTGCCTCTTGAAACAGGGTGCGAAGTCGGTTTCTCTCGCGGTGTGCGCTGTGTCTGATCCGCCGCGCCGAAGCGGCCTGAGGCGCAAAGATCCGGAGAAATGAAGGTAGCGAGTCAAGCCACATCCGATATCTCGCATGTCTTCAGCTTGAACGGTTTGACAGAGCGCAAAATGCCCGGTAAAAATGTGGATAAGTTCTGAAGCGAGGATTGTGAATGTCTTCGAGGCCTCAGTGAACGGCACGCAAGTTGGTCTCTGACGCATTAGAAGTCCCAATAATGAAACTTTCCGGACTTTGCAGGCACTGAACCTTGGGTTCTCGGGCGCGAGGCGGAACGCTCCTGAAATCTGAGAGGATTTGCCGACGCGGAGTCGTGCAAAGGGGTTGACAGCGTCGACGGCTTCGCTAAACTCCCCGACCCGCGACCGATTCCGGTTGCGGGAACGCGGGTTTCCCGCGCTTCTCTTTGACAAGTCAGCAGTTGGAATGCCGCGAGGATGTTTCGCGCAACAACACGGGCACGGCCCTTGTTGAAAGCGCAAATCCCGTCGTTGCCACAGCAACGACAGATGAACATCCTCCGTGATGCCAAAGACAATGATCAATTCCAGTGATCACTGTCAGTTCGAACGGGTAACCGATTCGACTGGTAGTGATGTTCATCAAATTTATGGTGGATTTGCCGTCCACCACTCTTGACTGGTTCAAGAGACGACCGGCCGACGAAAGTATCGTCGGTTTGGCCGGGCAAACCTTCAACGGTATGCAGCGCAAGCTGCTCAATCTTCTTGAAGAGTTTGATCCTGGCTCAGATTGAACGCTGGCGGCATGGCTAAAACATGCAAGTCGAACGCGTGTAGCAATACACGAGTGGCGAAAGGGCGAGGAATAGATTCCTACGTACCCCGGAGTCAGGGATAACCAT
>JBEIJG010000324.1:0-4183 GCA_040380385.1 Phycisphaeraceae bacterium
CCCGATGCGTGCCAAGGCGACTGCAACGGCAACTCGATCCCCGATACCTACGAGATCCTGCTCGACCCATCGAAGGATTGCGACGCCGACATTGCGCTCGATGTCTGCGAGATTTCCGCAAATCCCGCGCTCGACTGCAACCAGAACGGCACGCTCGACAGCTGCGAAGGCGGCGCGTCGGGCGCCGACTGCAACGCGAACGACGTGCTCGACTCGTGCGAGATCGCAACCGGCGCGCAGGACAAAGACGGCGACGGCGTGCTCGACGACTGCGAGTTCGCGCGCGGCGACTTCGACCTCAATGGCTCGGTCGGCGGCGCGGACCTCGCGGTGCTGCTCTCCATCTGGGGCGTCATCAATCCCCCACTCGGCGACCTCAACGGCGACGGAGTGATCGGCGACGCAGACCTTTCGATCTTCCTCGGCAACTGGGGCGCGTACTAAACCGAAACCGGGCGCGATCGGGCGCGCAGGACGCGCCGAGTGCTGTTGCCTCCGGTGCAAGCCAAGTGCCAGTCAAGTGCCAGACAAGTGCCAGTCAAGTGCCAGACAAGTGCCAGTCAAGTGCCAGACAGTGCACGGCACGTGCCATGCAGTGCCCGGCACTGAGCGGCACGTGTCAGGCACCCGAACGCGCAACACGTGAAGTGGTGCCTTCGCAGGACTTTTGGTTGGTGCCAGCCAGTGCACGGCAGGTGCCATGCAGTGCCGGGCACTGCATGGCACGTACCGTGCACGATTTTCTCGAGCGAGCCGCCCTTCCGCCCGCGGTACAGTCCACCGATGCGCGTCGCGCTCTTCACGACCTGTCTTGCCGAAGCACTCGCGCCGCGCGCGTTGAAGGCCACGGTGCTTGTTCTTGAGCACTGCGGCGTTGCCGTTGAAATGCCAGCCGCGCAAACCTGCTGTGGCCAGCCGATGCTCTCGAACGGGCTCCCCGCCGACGCAGCCCTCCTCGCGCGTCGAATGAGCGAGATCTTCGCGCCCTACGACGCCGTAGTCACGCCCTCGGGCTCGTGCTGCTCGGTCGTCCGCGAGAAGTACGCGGGGCTCTTCGCTGAAGGCTCGCGCGATCGCGCGGCGGTCGAGGCGCTCGCCGCGAAGACGTTCGAACTGGTCGAGTTCCTCGAGACGAAACTTGGCATCGATCCGGCGACGCTTCGCGCAGAGACATGTCCGCACGCGTCCACCGCCTCCACCGCACCGCTCACCTGCCACGACGCTTGCCACCTGCGCGGGCTCCACCGACACGGCTGCACGGCGCCGTTCCTGAAGGCTGCAGGCTGCGGCGACGTCCGCGACCTTCCCGACATGGCGCAGTGCTGCGGCTTCGGCGGCATGTTCAGCACGCAGTTTCCCGAGGTCTCAACTGCGCTCGGCGAGGAGAAACTCGCGCACGTCGCATCGACCGGCGCGTCCACCCTCGTCGCGAGCGACACGGGTTGCGCCGCGCACCTCGCCGGCCTCGCGCATCGCAAGAATGTCGCGCTGCGTGTGATCTCGCCCGCCGAAGCGCTCGCAGAATCGCTCGGACTCATGGAGATTCCGGCGTGAACGAGTTGATCGCTCCCGCCCTTCCCTTCGACATGAAGCCGCGCGCGCGCGAGGCCGTGCGCGATCTGAAGCTCCAGCAGTTCGTCGGCAACGCGACCCACCTCAAGGACTCCCAACGCGGCGGCATCTTCGGCCGCGACTTCGGGCCTGACTACGACGATCTCCGCACCGTCGCGCGCGACACCAAGCAGTACGCGCTCGATCACCTCGACGAGTTACTTGAGCGGTTCATCGCGAACGCCGAGCAGTCGGGAGCGAAGGTTCACGCCGCGACGACGGGGCGCGAGGCATGCGACATCGCGCTCGCGATCGCGCGCGCGCACCAGACCCAAGGTCGGGCACAGTCGTGTGTGAAGAGTAAGTCGATGGTCACTGAGGAGATCGGCCTGCTTCCGGCGTTCGAAGCCGCTGGGATCAAGACACTCGAATCCGACCTCGGCGAGTTCATCCTGCAGATCGATGGCGACGCGCGATCGCACATCGTCACGCCGATGATCCACAAGGATCGCGTGGCGACGGCGAAGAGCTTCGTGCGCGAGCTCGGTGCGCGCTACACCGAGGACCCGACCGAACTCACGATGATTGCGCGCGAACATATGCGCGGCCTCTATCGCGCCGCCGACATCGGCGTCTCGGGCGCGAACTTCCTGCTTGCCGACGAAGGCTCCGCAGTGATCTGCACGAACGAAGGCAACTTCGATCTCTCGGTGGGCGGCCCGCCGGTGCACATCGTGTTCGTCGGGATCGAGAAACTCATCCGCGGCGCGCGCGACCTCGCACCCTTCCTCAAACTGCTCGCTCGCAGCGGTACGGCGCAACCACTCACGGTCTACACGAGTTTCGTGCGTGGTCCACGCCGCGCGGGCGAACATGGCGGACCAAAGGAAGTGCACTTCGTCCTCGTTGATGCGGGCCGCGTGGGCGTCCTCGCGAGCGAGAAGCGCGATCTCCTCCGTTGCATCCGCTGCGGTGCGTGTCTCAACGCGTGCCCGGTGTACCGCAAGGTCGGCGGCCACGCGTACGGATCGATGTACGCGGGGCCAATCGGCGCGGTGCTGACGCCTGAACTCGAACGCGCGCAGGGCACCGCAAGCCCCGGACAGCCTGCCGCTGGCCTCACCAACTATCCGGATCTGCCCCGCGCGAGCTCGCTCTGCGGAGCGTGCTACGAGGCGTGCCCCGTCAAGATCGACATCCCGAAGTTTCTCTTGCACGACCGCGTGCGGCTGCGCGCGCAGGGACTGTCGCCGAAGTCCGAGGCGCGTGTGCTCGCACTCTGGCGCTGGCTTGCCGAGCGCCCCGCGCTGTTCCGCCTTGCGATCGGCGCGGTGCGCCTCCACGCGCGGATGCTTGGTCGGAAGGATGGCGACGGCGAGCGTGCATGGCTTTCGCGCGCGCCCGGCCCCGGTGCCGGTTGGACGCAATCACGCGACCTCGGCATCGCGACCGGCGAGAGCTTCCGCGACTGGTTCGCGAGTCGCGAGCCACGACCCAAGAAGCCAGGAGGCTCGCAGTGACCGCCCGCAATACCGCCGTCGCCGCGCTCCTCGCGCGCGTGCGCGACGCCGTGCGCGCGCAACCTGTCACCGTGCGCGACGTTCCGTCGCACGCGGTTGTCCGGCGCGTGTCGCGTGATGCAACGAACCTCGCAGATCTCTTCGCGACGAAAGCCACAGCCGTCGGCATGCGTGTGACGCGCGTCGATGCAGCCGAAAACGACGCAGGTGTCGATGCGGCGCTCGCGACGCTCATCGCCAAGCATGCAAAAGGGGACGCGAAAGTCGTCGTCGCCGTCCGCGACGCGAACCTCGCTGCCTGCGCGGCGACGGCAGCAGGCGATCGCCTTGCACCGAACGACAACGACGATCTTCTCTTCGACTGCGAAGTCGGCATCACCGATGTCGACTGCGCGATCGCCGAGTCGGGGTCGCTCGTCGTATCGACCAACGGGCGCATTCGCAACGCGTGGATCACGCCGCCGATCCACATCGCGATCGTGCGCGCCGATCAGATCCTGCCCGATCTTGTCGACCTGTTCGAACTGCGCCCCGACGCGATCGACGCGGCGTCGACCACCGTTATCACGGGGCCGTCGAAGACTGCAGACATCGAGGGCGTGCTCGTAACGGGTGTGCACGGCCCAGCCGCGGTTGAAATCGTGCTCGTCGGCTGACGTCTTCAACGGTGCACGGCACGTGCCATGCAGTGCCAGGCACTGCATGGCACGTGTCTGGCACCAAGGAATCCTGGCCGGAAAACGTCTCCCTGCAACGGTTTACAAGTGGTGTCAACCAGTGCACGGCACGTGCCGCTCAGTGCCTGACACTGCATGGCACGTGCCAGGCACCATTGGAGTGGGCACCAGAGAGGTGAGGAACACGGTCGCCGCTTCCACCAAAGCGAGCACGTGCGAAAACCCCCAGCGCCGCTTCCACCAAAGCGAGCACGTGCGAAAACCCCCAGCGCCGCTTCCACCAAAGCGAGCAATCGCGAAAACCCCCAGCGCCGCTTCCACCAAAGCGAGCAAGTTGCGAAGCAGGTTGCGAGCGCTCAAAAACGCTTGCAAGCGCTCAAAACGCTCGCGCGCCACAGCTCGCAAAGGCGGCGCCCCCGAGGCGAAGCCTCGGCG
>JBEIJG010000325.1:0-4182 GCA_040380385.1 Phycisphaeraceae bacterium
ACCACGAGTTCCTTGCCGACCACGAGCGGCTCGATGAACGCGCTCTTCAAACGGTCCTTTGAAGGGCGCAAATTGCCCGGCCGCGCAGGATCAGCGTTCAGCGCGAAACGCAGGCGCTCAGCCTGCACTTCATACAGCATTCCCTTGGCATCCGTGATTTGGAATCGCACGGGGCGGCCCGCAGCGTTGCGTTCAACGATCTCGATACGGCGAAGTCCATCGACCTTGAAAAGCGACGCGTAGCCCTCTTCACGCGCCCATGCAGGCAACGTGCGCGCGAACGTCGCAAGATCAAACTTCGATTGCCAGCGATAGGTCGGCGACGACGAACAGCAATCGCGCCCGTCCTTTTTCGTCACCATCAACGGCGGAATGTCATGCACAATCGACGAGGAAATCGCGTCGCGCGCGCTCGCGCGTTCACCGCCGCAGCAACTCGAGTAGTACGCGGGCACCACGCGACCAGCCCACAAGAGCACCTCACCGCGCGTTCCCGCAACGGCGTCGATGCTGCGTTGATGTTTCGTCGCACCGCTCCACGCTTGACCGAGTTCGCCCGCCACGACGTCGAAGTGGCGGCGATTGCGCCACTGCGCGATTTCACAAAGTGCCCAACTGCGCGCGGCGACGGCCTGCGCGCGATGGACGTTGACGGTCCATTTGTTGAAGAGTTCCTGCGCGAGCACGCCCGGCAGATACGTCTCCATCGGCACTTCGTGCACAACGTCGACTGGTTCGTTCGGATCGGTCGGCTGCGGCACGAGTCGCACGGTGCCAGGCCACTCGCTCTCTTTGCCATCCGCGATCGACGTGGCGCCCGACAACTTCAGCCGCTGCGGTTCGTCGCGCAGCGCCATGATTTCGAGCGTCGCTCGCGCGGGCAACGCAAGCGGCCGCGCACGCGATGTTCCCGCCGCTTCGGTTGCTTTCCAACCGGCATCGGTCCATCGGAACTCAACGGGCGATTGTCCGACCGTGCCTGGCTGAGCGTTTCCTGGCTCGATGATCCAAAGATGCGCGCCAGGGCCATCGATTCGAATCTTCGGATCGGACTTCGGAAGTCCCCCGCTCTTCACGCGGATCGCAGGTTCCGTTGTTGGCGGCAGTGGACGCTCAACTGGTGGCGCCGGAGGCTTCGGCGTTGTGCCGTCGGCCTTGGCTGCCTCAGCGCCTTGCTTCGCGGTGTTCGCAGAGGACTGCTTCGCTGCGTTCCCGCCCGGTGGCGTGGTCTTCGCAGCATCGCTACTTGCGCCCGAGGCGCCTGTGGCACCGGATGCGCCCGCTTCGCCGCCCTCAAGCGGTTTGGAAGAACGCGATCGCTTCAGGCCTTGCGGCTGTTCGCACGACAACAAGCCACCGGCTGCGAGAACCGCAGCGGCGAGTATGAAAGTGCGCCTGTTCCGATCGAAGGCCTGCGGATCCATGCAAGCTCCTTCCGTGATAGCAGGCACCCGCGCGCGTGCGCAGGCCGTTCGCCTGTGAGATCAGCTCAGCGTACGAAGCGAAAGGCCGTGTTGGACCAAACGCTCACGAATTTCGTGCAGACTCGTCGCGCCGAAGTTCTTCACGCCCATCAACTCCGCTTCGGTGCGCGAGGCGAGTTCGCCGAGCGTCGCGATGTTGAGGAGTTGCAGCGCCTTGCGTGCGCGCACCGAGAGTTCGAGCGCCGAGATCGGCTTGTTGAGCACTGCTTCGGGCACGGTCGCCTTGAGTTCGTCGAGAATGTCCTTGCGAACACCGACGCGACCCTGACCTTCGAGGCCCTGACCGAGGCGAAGGCCCTTCGAAGCGAGCATTCCCTTGATTTCAACGAGCGATTGCTCACCGAAGTTCTTGTAGCTGAGGAGTTCGGCTTCGGTGATCTTGAGGAGGTCGCCGAGCGTGCGGATCTGCATCTTCTTGAGGCAATTGCGCGCGCGAACCGAGAGTTCAAAGTCGGTGACCGGCGTATCGAGCACAGCGTTTCCGAGCGGGCTTGCGCCTGGATCGGTCTCGACTTGCATGTCCTTGCTCGCGACGACGTCCTTCATGAAGAGACGCGCGCGCTCGTGATTCGGGTCGGTGTCGACGACCTGCGTGAGCAAGCGCTCAGCACGGAGGTACTCGCCGCGGTCTTCGCAGATCACCGCGAGGTTGACAAGCGCGTTGAGGTGCGGCTTCTTGCAGCTCGTGATTTCGGTGTACAGCTGAACCGCTTCGTTCTCCTCGCCGCCGAGGTCGAGGAGGTAGGCCAACTTGAACGTGATGTTCTGGTTGTCGGAAAGCTCGCGCGCCGCGCGAAGTTCGCGCACCGCGCCATCGCGATCGCGCGCCTTCTCAAGCCGATCAGCCTCGGCGAGATACTTCTTGACCGCTTCGGGGTTTCCCGCCTTGCCACCAATCACCGTGTCGAGTCCGCTCATCGAGTGTTCTTCCAACCTGAAAAGGCGTGCGAATGTGCTTGGCGCGACTGCTTCCGCAAGACCGCGCAAGGGGTCGGAGTGTAGCCGTTTGCTGCGAATCGGCCAGTCGGTGGGAGTCGCGGGCAAGGCCGATGAACTCCCCGCGTCAGTACTCGAGCCGGTTGCTCGCGAAGTCGCCGATAACTCCCCGAGTTCATGAACTGAACGCCCAACGTCGAGTTAGAGCTTCGTGTCGCTTTCGGCCGCCGCATCGTGCATGAGGTGCAGCTTCCGCCAGCCCCCGCGCTCGAAACGGATCGCAAGCACGATGCCAAGCAGCACGATGTATGCGGTTGCCGCGAGCCACGGCCCGATCGACTCAAGTTGCGGCGCAACGCGCGTCATCACGATGCCGCCGCCGATGATGACCGCCCACGAGAGCACCACCGTTGCGACGCCTGGGAAAAGCGTGTCGCCCGCGCCGCGCAGCGCACCGGTGTAGACGATGCCGACCGCGTCGAGCAGTTGAAAGATCGATGCGCAGATGAAGATCCCCGCGCCGATCGCGCGGATGCGCGCAGCGCTCTCCGCGGCGGTGTCAGCATCGATGAACACGTTCGTCAGCTCGTGTCGGAAAATGACGAACCCGAGCGCGCACGCGCCCATCCAAAGCACCGCCATGCCGACCGTGATGTGTGCTGAGCGCGCTGCTGCGTCGAGATTTTTCTCGCCAACGTGTTTCCCAACGAGGCTTGTCGCTGCAGTCGAAAGGCCAACCGCAGGCATGAACGAGATGTGGACAAACCGCATCGCGGCCCAACCCGCGGTCATATGTTCGCTGCCAAAACCTCCTGCGAGCACCGTCATGAAGAGTGCCCAGCAGATCATTTCGTTCGCGAATTGAAGCCCCGCGGGCCAACCAAGCCGCAGTACATCCATGATCGCCGCGCGATCGGGCCGCCATGCGGAGCGGATCGCGTAAAGCCGATCGAAGCGACGCGACAGGAAAATCGCGAGAGGAATGAGCGCTTCCGCCGCTGTACCGATGAGTGTGCCGATCGCCGCGCCGGTCACGCCGTAGCTCGGCATGCCGG
The DNA here is from genome assembly GCA_040380385.1 of Phycisphaeraceae bacterium. Lineage (GTDB taxonomy): Bacteria > Planctomycetota > Phycisphaerae > Phycisphaerales > SM1A02 > QWPT01. The sequence goes on from JBEIJG010000325.1 coordinate 3,476, forward strand.
GAACACCGGGCAAACCAATTTCAGGAAGTCCGCGCTCGCCGTAGATGAAGACGTAGTTCGCGACGACGTTGACGACGTTGCCCACGATCGCGGCAACCGTGATCACCTTCGGACTTTGAAGTCCGAAGAAGAAGTTCGACAGCGCTTTCGCCGCAAGCGTGATCGCGGCGCCGCCGAGGAGTATGCGCGCGTACGCGGTTTCGAGTGCGACGAGTTCGGGCTCGTGACCCATCGCGCGAAAGGCATGCTCGATCACAAGGGCGAACGGCACCAAAACCGCAAGCCAGTATCCGAGCGAAATCCAAAGTCCCGCCCAACCGTAGCGCGCGACTTCGTCGGTTCGGCCCGCACCGACACGCTGCGCCACGAGTGTGTTGACGAGCGCGAGGATGCCGAACGCGCAGGAGATCGCGACCCACGACCAAATGCCGCCGTTGCCTTGACCGGCAACCGCCATCGGGCCGAGCACAGACACCATGAGGCTGTCGATGAATTGCATGAGCGTGTAGCTCAGCATCGCGACGATGGTGGGCCACGCTTGCGTCCAGACTTCGGAGATGTCGGCCCGATATTTCATATGGTGCACGGCACGTGCCGCTCAGTGCCTGGCACTGCATGGCACGTGCCTGGCACCAAAAGGAAAACACACAAACCCCGCCGAGACTGCGAGTTCCGCGAAAGACACAGTCGTGCACGGCACGTGCCGC
>JBEIJG010000326.1:0-4172 GCA_040380385.1 Phycisphaeraceae bacterium
CCTGCTCGCCTCAACAAACCGTGGCGTGACAAGGCGGGCGAGATCTACATCTATCGCGGCGAGGATGTGCGACACGCGGTTGCCACGAAAGCGGCCATGCCGAAGCCGCATGTTCTCGAAGGCCCGTGGCGAGGCGGACAGATCGGCGTCCGCCTCGCTCGGCTCGGCGATGTCAACGGCGACGGAATCGTTGATTTCGGCGCCGTCGTCGGTGCGAATGATGTATCGGCGGCACCAAGCACTGGCCTCCTCGCGATTGCTGGTTCGCGCAGTTTCGTCGAGCCGGGCGCTACCGATCTCGCCACACACGACACTGTGTTTCTGCCGCAGGACGCTGCAGACGGCCCATTCGCAAACGCGATTGGCCAAGATCTTGATGACGACGGCTGCGCGGACATCATCATGGGGGAATCAGCCCGCGGTCCAAATCGCATCGGCGGACTTGTCGTTGCATTCGGAGCGCGATCATGGAGTGAAGTTGGTACGCGTCGCGAGAGCGTTCACGCGCCGAACGATGTTCGCGGATTTGGCACAACGATCGCGCCGATCGACGAGCGCTTGATCGCCGTTGGCGCGCCGCTTGGCACCGAACTTTCGAAGAAACGCGGTGCTGTTCTTTTCGGTGCGCTTTACTTGGATCGCGCGACGCATCAGGTGATGTTTCGCGAGACGGGACGCGTCATCGGCGGACGAGATGACGAATGGTTCGGTATGTCGATCGATTCGTACCTCGATCGCGATCACCATGCTCGGATTGCGGTCGGCGCGTCGGGCATCGCACGCGCGGCTGGCGATGGCGGCTCCGCGCTTTTGATGCGCTTTCCACTGCCGATCGCATGTGGGACACTCATCGCACCCCTGCCGGAAGAAACCCTGCGCGCGGAAAACTTGCGTGAGGAAAACACGCGTGAGGCGCACACGATGGGCGAGTTCGTACCGGGGGAACCGAAGTGGATCGTCGATCACATGCATGGGGTGGCATCCACCGCTGGGACTGACTCCCTGGTCAGAACCTCCGTCGCCGTGTTTCGTGATGGATGGGCAATCGGCGCGCCCCGCGATCGCACGGGCGGGATCGCGGCAGGCGCGGTGTTCGTGCGCGGCGGTGTCGCGCGGCTGTTCCACGGCAACGCTCACGGGATTCACTTCGGGAACGCGCTGCTGGCCTCGGAGTTCCCGATGGACGACGCGAACGCGGCGACACGCTCGCCAGCACTCTGGATCGGCGCTCCATTTTCGGAGCACAACGGCACCCATGCTGCGGGCTGCGTGGAACTTGTCCTGATCGGGCGGTAAATTTGGCTGGCGCGCCTTGCACCGGACCGTGCGTCAACCGCGACCAGCGGACTCAACGGCGCCAAACGCCTGCAAATCGCAACCAGAGCCGCGTTGACCGCGATTGCCATCCGCCCTTCAATCCCGCACCTTTCCGCTTGCATTTGGACAAATCCATGCCATTTTCCAGAAATCCCCTTCCTGGAGAGAAGCATGTCGACCGCCCCCGGAACCCTCACCGCCCGCTCTCAGTCTGTCTTCGCGGTCGCTCTCATTGCGCTCGCGGGAACCCTCGGCATCGTGCCCAACGCTGCCGCGCAAGATTGCAACAGCGACGGCCTTCCCGATGCGCAGCAAGTTGGCGTTCAGGGACTTACCGCGCAGTACTTCGCGAACCGCACGTGGTCAGGTACTCCCGCCGCCGTACGCGTCGACCTCGCCGGCACCGGCTCGTTTGACCTCAGCAACTGGGCACTCCCCGCGGGCGTCCCGAGCGACGAGTTCAGCGTGCGTTGGACCGGCGGATTGCTCTTCAACCAGACAGCGCCGTTCCAGTTCCGCATCTCGGCCGACGACGGCTACCGTCTTTATCTCAACGGCGTCTTGATCGGCAGTTCAAACGGGGTGGTCAGCAACCAAGTCGTGCCAGCGACGCCGATCACAGTGACGGCCGGCACGCACTACATCCGCATCGAGCTTCGCGAGGATTACGGCGAAGCGAAGATGAAGGTCGAGCGCAAGACCTCGTCGGCGACGACTTGGAATGTGATCACAAACACGAACTTCCGCGCGGGCGTCGACAACAACGCAAACGGCGTGCTCGACCTTTGCGATTCTGGCGACTGCAACGGCAACTCGCTGCCTGATGCCCTCGATATCGCGGCGAACAGCGCGCTTGATTGCAACACCAACGGCGTACTCGATGGTTGCGAGTCGACCACGGTCGACTGCGATCAGAACGGACTTCCCGACAGTTGCGAGCCAACGCTCGTCGGCCTTGCGGGCCGCTACTACGCGACGAACGACTTCTCTGGTCCGGTCATCGCAAAGCGCCTCGACGCATCCGGACCGCTCGGCCTTGATTTCAATGTGACCAACGACAACAACAACGAGTGGATGCCGGAAGGCGTACCCACCGACAACTTCTCAGCACGATGGACCGGCTCGCTGATCGTCCCGAAGAGCGGCAACTACGACTTCCAAATGCAGTCGGACGATCGCGCGACGCTTTCGGTCGACGGCGTGTTGCTGTTCGGATCGAACACCGGCAACGAAGAGCGCGGGCCTTTCTACCTTGAAGCGGGCACGCACTTGATACAACTCACCCTGCGCGAGTTTGGCGGCGACCAACGCATGCGCCTGCGTTGGCGCCCGAGCGGTACGCCCAACTGGTTGGCGCTCTCGGGTGATCGCTATCGCCCTGGTTACGACGGCGATGGTGATGGCGTGAGCGACATCTGCGAAACCGGCGACTGCAATGCGAATGGCCTGCCTGATGGCTTCGAGCTGTCGGAAGGCCTTGCGACCGACTGCAACGCGAACGGGCTGCTCGATGGCTGCGATGTTGCCGCGGGTGCCGCCGACTGCAACGCGAACGGCGTACTCGATTCATGCGAAGCGTCTGCGACTGGTCTTGTTGGCCGCTACTACCCGCGGCTTGGTTCGTCGAATTCGAAGGATCCGTATCGACCTGGAGCGCTTGTCGCGGTTCGCCGCGACGGGAACATCGCTTTCGCGAACAACAACTGGCAACCGACGACCGCGCCGAGTGATGATCTCATTGTCATCTGGACCGGCACCATCACGACGGGCGGAGAATCGGGCCTGTGGCGCTTCCGCAGCGATTCGGACGACGGCGTGCGCCTGTACATCGACGGCGAAATCGTCATCAACCGCTGGCTCGACAACGCTGGAATCGGCTTCGGTGCGATTGAACTCGCCGCGAACACCGCGTACGACTTCCGAATGGAGTTCCACGAAGGAAACGGCGGACAGTTCTGCTTCCTCGAATGGGCCCCGCCATCCGCAGGCAGCGATCCGGCCTACGAGACCGTGCCGACATCGGCCTTCCGCATGGCGGTTCCCGATTGCAACGACAACGGCATTCCAGACGATTGCGACATCGCGAACGGCACGCTGCCCGATCCCGGTGCCGGCATTCCCACTCCATGCTCAGGCCCCGCGTGCCCGGCGGATCTTGACGGGAACGGCGCTGTCGAAGCGTCGGATCTCTCGCAACTTCTCGGCGCGTGGGGCGCGGTCGGCGGCGACGTTGACGGCAACGGCACCACCGACGCCGCGGATCTCTCGCTGCTTCTCTCCGCATGGGGCAACTGCGGCTGAACACACTCGTTCATACTCCAATGCACTCGACCTACCTCGACACGCTCGCGCAGCGCACGCTGCCTGTATTCCTCTCCGCCCTCTCCTTCGTCGCGATCGAGGGTGGCGCGCTTGCGCAGTCCTGCGACGACTGCGATGACAACGGCCTGCCTGAAGCAACGGAGCAGGCTGCGCCGAGCGGGCTCGTCGGCCAGTACTGGCGTAGCCAAAGTGGAGGTCAGTTCACGGAGCGCCTCCTCTCGCGCATCGACGAGACGATCGCCTTCCAGTGGAACGGTGACTCGCCCGATCCCTCGATTCCGAACGACAACTTCGCCGTGCGCTGGACCGGCACGCTCATCGCGCCAGCGACCGGCACCTACACCTTCTGGACAACGACGGACGACGGCGTGCGCCTCGCGATCGGCGGCGCGACGCTCATCAACAAGTGGCAGCCACAGTCGCCCACCACGTGGAGCGGGACTGTGAATCTTGTCGCTGGCCAACGCTACATCTTCCGCATGGAGTACTACGAAGGTGGCGGCGGTGCCGAAGCGAAACTCGAATGGGCTTTC
>JBEIJG010000327.1:0-4158 GCA_040380385.1 Phycisphaeraceae bacterium
ACGCGCCGCCGAAGGCGACGGAAGCGAGCACGAGGCTGTCGGCCGAAACATCGACGGTCGTCGTTGCCGTGGCCGTGTTGCCGCAGTCGTCGGTCGCGGTCCACGTCACCGTGCTGACCGAGCCGGCTGGGTAGGAGTTGCCGGCGGCGCGGTCGTCGGTGATCGCCACCGAGTTGTCGCAGCTATCGCTGCCGGTCGGCGCAGTGAGCGCAACAACCGCGGCGTTCAAGCCGTTCGCGTCAGCCCAGTAGGAGACGCCGGCGGGAACGTTGTTGAACGTCGGCGCAACGGTGTCGCGCGTGACGCTGCCGAGATTGGTAGCCGCGCTGAGCGAGATGTTGGCCGCTGCCGCATTCGAGAGCTTCGAGGTCTGGCCGCTCACCGTCGTGAAGGTCACGAGGTCAGAGGTCGCGCAGAAATCGGTGAGGCAGGTGAAGGTCAACGTGACGAAACCACCCGAGAGGGTTTCGTTCGTCGTGCCTTCATCGGTACCGAGCGCAAGCACGAGCGTACCGTTCGCCGAGCTGTGGCTCTCGTAAATTTCGAGATCGAGCGGTGAACCGCCGACGAGCGCGTAGTGGTTACCACCGTTCGACTGAAGTTGAAGCTTCGTCTTGTCGTAGCCGAGCACGAGCTGGGCACCGACGCCTTGGACCGAATCGCCATTCAGTCCGACGGTCACGACCAGCGTTTGACCGACGCCAATGGTCGAGTCGCTTGCGGTGATCGAGAGATTACTTGCTGCGAATGCAGAGCCGGCGCTCAGGCCGAACGCCGCGACAACGGCCGTGAGGCCGTACTGCGAGGGAGACTTCATCTTTCAAATCCTCAAGATGTGATGCGATTGCGCGGAGGGGACCGCGGTCAGCGGACGATGCTGACAGGCGCAACACTGCAACGGAAAGCGGAAGTCCCAACCGCAATCATGGATGAATCGTCGGGATTGACGGGAAAAACACAACCATATCGATTCTGCGGACCACGAAAGCGAATTACGAGACGACGGCGAGCAGTAAGACACGCACGTTTGTGCGACGTCATCGCAGTGCAAGTACGTCAACCCGCGTTGATGCGAGCAGTGCATGCGTTGCATGCATCACTCCACACGCGCAACGTTTCGCGCGTTGATGCGCGCGCATGTGCAGACGGCAGCGAGTGGATCGCCGCACGTTCGCGTTGAGCGATCGCGGCGTTGCTTATCGCGCTCGACGGAATCACCTGAACAGAACTTTCGCGATCATCGGTGCGCGAATGTCAAGTCAGATTCGCAGAATCGAGAAACCGTGCTATCTATCAGCGACCGCATTTTGATAGGCGCGCTTCTCGAAAAGATAGATATGAATTGCTGGTTGTTCCTACCCCGTGCTGTTTGGGGACTGCGACTGCGCACTGCAGGCTTGCTGTCGGTGACGCCGCACAGCCGGAGTGCATCGGGATCGTTGCTTCAGAGAATCGCGCTGATCGCGGCGCTTGCCGTTTCCTTCGTCGCACATGCGCACGACGTCCGCATCAGTCAGGTCTACGGCGGAGGTGGCAATACAAGCGCGCCGTACAACGCCGACTTTGTCGAATTGCACAATACAGGATCGAGTGCGGTCGCAATCGGTGGATGGGCAATCACGTACGCAGCCGCGACAGGCACCTTTGGTGGCGCGCAGTTCACCATCCCGCCCGGAACAATCATTCCAGCCGGCGGCTACATCCTGGTGCAAATGTCGACCGCGGGCGCAACCGGCGCTGCGCTCACGCCAGACTTTGTGGCGAGTCCCAGCATCGCGATGGCCGCCGACAACGGCAACGTCGCGCTGCTCTCAGCAGCACAGGCCGGAACGACCAACAACTGCGCGAGCCTGACCGCAACGCTGATCGACAAAGTGGCCTTCGGTACCGGAAACTGCCCCGAGGGCACGGCTGTCGGTGCGCTCGGCAACGCGACTGCCGCCATCCGAAAGGCGCAGGGCGCCACCGACACCGACTCGAATGCTTCCGACTTCTTCGTGGCGACGCCATTTCCGCGTGGTCTCGCGACGCGACGTGCGGCACTCGCGCAAACAGGTTCATCGCCAGCCGCCGACGGTTGGACCATCGCCACAAGTGGAACGACTTCGACCGGCGTTGCGAACAGCGATGTGGGGAATCCCTCGTGGACGATCGGCGCTGCAACTTCGTCGAGCGCTTCCGCCACGTGGAGTGCCTCCGCGACCGCCGGCATGACAGCCGCCATTGATCTCGACCACGGCACCGTTCCGTCGGGCGCGACGGTGGGCGTCGAGTTTCTCAACGGGTCGACGACCGTCATGACGTTCCGCCTCGTTGGCGGGGCAGCGAACTACACGCTCATCGACAACGCAGGCACGATTACGACAAGCCTTGCAGCCACGACGTCTGGCGTGAGACTCGCGCTCGCGGTTGGCGCGAGCGGCGCCTACACACTGACTGCAAACTCCTACTCGCGCTCCGGCACACTTGCGTCTTCAGGTACGAGCATCACCGCGATACGCGTCTTCAACAACGCTGCCGGAGACACTGCGACAACCGTCGTTTCGTTCAACCATCCCGCGGTTCGCATCACAACGAGCACCGTCACGTCGACGATCAACGCCTCGCCGACGAGCATTCCCGACAACAACGCGGCAGGCCGCACGATCACGATTCCGTTCACGGCGGCGCAGATTCCCTCCGGTCTCGCCGTGCGCGATGTCCGTGTCACGCTCAACACGCTCACCCACGGAAACGCCGGCGACATCGTCGGCGCGGTCACAGCGCCTGGCGGAGGAACGGCCACGTTCCTCTCCCTGCTGGGTCCTGGTGAGACATCGAACTTCGGCGGCAACTACGCGTTCGCTGACGCATTTACGTCGAACCTCTTCACCGCCGCGAACGGCGTCGCTGGAAGCGCAACGATTCCCGCGGGAAACTACCACCCGAGTTCCACGTCGAACGGCGTCCGTGCGGCGTTGACAGCGCCTCTCGCGGCATCCGGCAATGGCGCGGGAACGTGGACGGTGCGCGTGTCCGACCAGGCGAGCAACAACACCGGTACGGTCGCAAGCGCCACGCTCGAGCTGCGCCTTGGCTTCGACACCGACGGCGACGGCGTGGCCGACGAGTTCGATGGGTGCCCGAGCAACGGCTCTCTGACGTCTCCCGCAACGTACTACGTCGACGCCGATGGCGACGGCTTTGGCGGTACGACCACCACCACGAGCTGCTCGAACACGCCGCCGGCCGGTACGAGCGCCGTGAACACCGACTGCGACGACACGAGCAACGCGCGCTACCCGGGCGCGACGGAAATCTGCGATGGCATCGATCAGGATTGCGACGGAGCGGCCGACGATGGCTTCGCCGATGCGGACGGCGACGGCATCGGCGACTGCGTCGATGCCTACGTGACGTACACCATGTCGGGCGGCACGATTCCCGACGCGACGAACGCGACTCCGCCCGTGGTCGGCGTCCTTGAGCGCACATTCACCGTCACCGCGGCGCAGATTCCGAATGGCATCACTGATATTCGATTGCGACTCAGCGGACTCACGCACACGTGGTGCGGCGACATCACCGCGCTCCTCATCGCGCCGAATGGAACGAGTGCCAACATCGTCGTGCGGCCAGGATTCACGGGCGGAACAAGCCAAGGCGACAGCTCGGACTTCAACGGTGTGTACATCTTTGAAGACGCAGCGACCGCGAGTCTCTGGACCGCTGCCACAGCCGCGGCCGCGACTGTGGCGATTCCCGCGGGGAGTTACTTCCCGAGTGGCTCGCTCAATGGTGCGCGCGTGGCGCTGACAAGCGCGTTCAGCAGCGTGCCGACCGCGGGCACGTGGACCGTGCGGATCATCGATTCGGTCAATCTCGATACGGGCTCGGTTGGAAGCATCGTCGTTGAAATTGATCCGGCGCCAATCGTCGATACGGACGGCGACGGCACGCCAGACACGTCAGACGGTTGCCCGAACGATCCAAACAAAGTCGCTGCGGGCGCATGCGGTTGCGGCGTTGCAGAAACCGACTCCGACGGTGACGGCACACCAAACTGCACCGACGGGTGCCCAAACGATCCAAACAAAGTCGCGCCTGGAAGCTGTGGCTGCGGCTTCCCCGAGAGTGCTGGCGATTCGGACGGCGATGGAACGCCGGATTGTTCCGATG
>JBEIJG010000328.1:0-4144 GCA_040380385.1 Phycisphaeraceae bacterium
TGGTGGCGGCGGCGGCGGCGGCTTCGGCGGCGGCGGCGGTGGATCCGGCGGCGGCGGCGGCGGCATCATCGGCGACCCAGGTGAAGATCCGGAACGCAAGAGCCGTGAAGAACTCATCGAACAGATCACCACGATCATTCAGGATCAAGTGGATCCAGACAACTGGGTCGACAACGGTGGCGACACCGGCAAGATCCAGGAACTCAACGGCAACCTGATCATCACGAATACCGCGCGCAATCACCGCGATATCGAGGGCCTGCTCACGCAGCTCCGCTCGATCCGCGCATTGCAGATCAACTACGAAGCGCGCGTCATCGGCGTCACGAGCGATTGGTTCGAACAGATCGGTGTCGACCTCGACATCTACTTCAATACGAACAACCGCATGTTCGATCAGGCGCGCGCCGCCGATCCGAACTTCAACCTCAGCGACTTCTTCTTCCAGGATGGTGGAACGAAGGGTCAGTTGAAGGATCCGGTCATCTTCGGTTCGTGGGACCAAGTCGGCGAAGACGGCTTCCAGAACACCGTCCCGACCGGTTCTGCGATTGGTATTCCGAACGATGACGGTGGTATCGACTACCAGTTCGGCCCGGTCGGTTCGCCGATCCGCCGCCAGTCGGGCTTCACGCCGGTTGGCTTCTCGCAAGATTCGACCGGCATCCTCGACTCGCTCCAAGGTGCCGTCCCCGGCATCGGTGGAACGATCTTGAGCTCGGGCGCTGCAGCCGCGACTACCGGCTTCAGCTACATGGACGACATCCAAGTCGACCTCCTCATCCAAGCAACGCAGGCAGATCAGCGCGGCGTGGTGCTCACGGCGCCGCGTCTCACCCTGATGAACGGCCAGCGTTCGTTCATCACGATTGCGAAGCAGATCTCGTTCATCTCGGGTCTGACGCCAGTCGCTGGTGACGCGAGCGGTGCATTCCAGCCGCAAGTTGGCGTCGTCCAGGACGGCTTCGTCCTCGACGTCGAAGGCGTCATCTCATCCGATCGCCGCTACGTGACGATGACCGTGCAGTTTGACACGAGCACCGTCCTCGGCTTCGACACCCAAGAAGTGCAGGGTGCAGTCGGTGGTACGGGCACCGCAGGTGGCCGTGGTAGCGACTTCAGCGCTGCGATTCAGCTCCCTGAAATTCAGGTGCAATCGATTCGCACGACGGTCAGCGTTCCCGACAAGGGCACGATCCTCATGGGCGGTCAGCGCCGCTTTGAAGAAGTCGAAATCGAGGCCGGCGTGCCGGTTCTCTCGAAGATTCCGATCGTCAATCGCTTCTTCACCAACCGTATCGATGCTGAAACCGAACTCACCGTCGTCATGCTGATGCGACCTGAGATCGTGATCCAGAGCGAGAACGAGGACATCCTCTTCCCAGGTCTCATGGATCAACTCAACAACATCGGCGGCTGATGCTTCAAACGCAGCCAAAATGAAACTTTGATCAACCGGCGGCGAGTCATCGCCGCCGGTTTCTTTTCACCGAGCCGTCGCGTTTTTCGCAGTCACTCGCCCTCTGCTATGGTGCGCGGACTGGCATTTCCCAGCAGGAGCACTCGATGGCGTCATCCCACATCAGCGTGCGCAAGACAGACAATCTGATTCGGATCGACTTCATCGATCGGAACATCCTCGACGAACTGAACATCCATCAGATCGGCGAAGAGATTCTGAAGGTCGTTGAGTCGGAGTTCCGGCCAAAGGTCGTCATCGTCTTCAAGAACGTCGAGCACATGTCATCGGCTGCGTTTGGCACGCTGATGAAGGTCAACGAGCGCGTGAAGGCCCGCGATGGCCAGTTGCGTCTCTGCCAAATCACGCCGCGCATCCACGAGGCGTTCGTGATGACCAAACTCAATCGCATCTTCTCGATCTCCGATACCTACGAAACCGCCGTCGCGAGTTTCGTCTGAGTTCGTCCGTCGACGCCGCGATCTTGTGACACCTCCATGGCGAATTCCGTGAAGGCCTTCCGCTGCGAGCACACCCTGCGCGATTTGCGCGAGGGGCTTGAGTATGTCCATCCGGAAGCGGAGACGGCGCTCGCCGCGCACGGGTTTGACGACGGCGCCAAGTTTGCGATTCGATTGGCGATCGAAGAGGCGGTCGTGAACGCGTTCCGACATGGCAACCGGAGCGACCCGAAGAAGTCGGTTCACTTCCGTGCCTACATCGACGACACGCGCGCGAGTTTCGAAGTGGAAGACGAGGGGCCGGGCTTTGATCCGGCGACGATTCCCGATCCGACCGAAGACGAGAACCTCGAAATTCCTTCGGGCCGCGGCGTCATGCTCATCAAGGCGTACATGACCGAGGTTGAGTATGTGCCGCCGGGCAATCTTCTGCGGATGACCTACCGCAAGCCCGTGTGACGTACGCGGCGGGATTGATGTCGCCAGTCAGGCTTCGGTCTGGCACAGTTCAGTCCGTCACAGTTCACCGCCAATCTTCAACCCGCGGGTCAGTCTTCAAGCACCGTCGTGCCTTCGACCTCGATCGACCGAATCGTGCCGGCCGGGAGCGTGAGGCTTCCGTCTGATGCGAACTCAAAGATGGGCCGCTGTGCAAACGGCTGGAGCACCACCGTTACCCTCCAGCGCGCGGTGCGTGCGCCCGGCGGACAGGGCACACGAAACTCGGTTGGATGACTCTCGCGTTGGAAACCACTTCGCCAAATCGGGTCGACCGACCAACGGTCGATCGGATTCGTCGAGGCGCCAACGGGTTCTGCACCGTCGAACGACGCGCCGAGGAAGACCACCCAGACGTCGCCTGAGCGATCGAAGAGATTGTCTCCGAAGTGTGGTGTGAGCACGAAATCGGCGCCCTCAGGTGATTGCTTGAACGTGTCGTCGAGTGCAACCGTCGCGCGGAGTGCGTCGTCGATGCTGGATGCGGGCAGGTCACCCGCGGCAACCGCGGGCAGCACGAGATTGCTCGAGCGATGAGACCGTCGCCCGGTTCCGATGCCGAAGTTCGTATCCGGCGCCGCGCGGCTGATGAGCATCTGGGCGAGTCGTGAACGGTCCTCTGGTGAGAGCGTGCGGGTCTCGAGTTCGCTGAGCGCGCTCGAAGTGCCCGTGTAGGGCGCGATCCAGACGAGGATCGGCGTCGGCAGCAGGGACGAGCCGAGCCCGAGCGAGAACGCCATGGATCCAAGGAGCGTGCACGCGAAGATCGCGACTCCAACCCCGAGAAACCTCCACTGCTTGATCTGCGCCACGCTCTCGACCGCTGCGGGCCGTGAGAGATCCGAGCCGCACTCGGTGCAGTGCACTGGGCGCACGCGCGCAAGCAATTGCCTGCACGCGCGGCAGCGCTCCTGCCACGCGGGACGCGCAGCGCCCGACATGGCGAAGAACGGCGCGGCGACCGCGATTCCAAGCGCAAGGATGACCTCCTTCACCGGCATGAAGGATCCGCCCATCAGTGTTGGCATCAGGGTGGGCATCGAGGCGAAGATGAACATCATCGGAATGAAGACGATGGATGCGCGCAGTCCGGCGAGATAGCGCTCGCCGAACGGTCGTTCCGGGTCGGCGGCGACCGCACTTCCGCGCAGAACGAAGCGCTGAAGCCGTGCACGTACACCACGTGGCGCATCGGAGGCCGGCAGACTGGCGTTGAGGCGGCCGACCGCGTGCATGTCACGACGCGCGAGCGCTTCCCAGCACTCGATGAGCGCGCCCTGTACGTCGCGCGAAATTCCGTGACGGCAGCGTGGCGCGAAGCCATCGGCGTTGCGCGGCGCGCACGCATCGCCGCACGTCGGACAAACACAGCCGCACTCCACGCGCACGCGCGCGACCGTACGGGCGAAGCGTCGGAGCGAGCGCACGTTTCTGATCGCGAGCACCGTGTTGATCGGCACGATGGCAACCCAGAACAGTCGGCCCAATGGACCGATCCATCCCGAGCCGTCGGTCGAGCGGTTCCATGCATCAAGGCTGAGGAACGCCACGGCGCAGACGAGCACCGGAACGATCATGAGCAGGGGGATCAGGTACACGCCCCGACGCGCCTGACGCTCACATCGCTAGACGAAGCCATTCCACTCGGAGTCGGAGATGGTCCATCCGCTTCGCGGTTCTTCCGTGGACTTTGGGTCACGATACCTCCGCGGAGAAAGGGAGGAAA
>JBEIJG010000329.1:0-4142 GCA_040380385.1 Phycisphaeraceae bacterium
CCCCCGAGTTCCCCCGAGTTCCCCCGAGTTCCCCCGAGTTCCTTCAAGGTCCTCCGAGATCCTCCGAGGGACGTTCGCGGTCACTCGAGCGCGATGACGACGAGCGCGATTAGGAGTGGAACTCTTTCACCAGCGCATCGATGTCCTTGCGCTTCATTCGAATGTCGCGGTACGAAATGTCGCGTCGAACGATGGCGGAGCAGATCTCGCCGGCCTCGCGCGCGGCGGCGCCGCTGCGTTCAGCGCGCGCTTGTTCCATGAGCGACACCATGAGGTCGTACTTGATGGGGAGTTCGCGCTCCGCTTCGCCCGCACCGAGCGATTGGAGTGCTTCGCGATATTCGCCAATCGCTTCGCCATGCCAACCGCTCGAAGCGAAGCAGCGCCCAAGCATGTGTGTGGCCGCGATGCGGAGTTTCGCCTCATCTTTGCAGGACTGGAAAGCCGCCATCGCCTCGTCGAAGTTTCCGAGCTCAAACTCGATACGACCGAGTTCAAACTTGATCGAGCGATCGGTTGGGAAGTTCTTCTGCTTCTCGCGGAGTTCGCGCACTTCGACTTCAATCAACTCCATGCGCGCTGCTTCGTACGCTTCCTTGAGCGACGCATTCTCCGCGTCTACTTGGAATGCCTTGAGCGCTGCATCGCGACGGCGACGCGCTTGGGCGACTCGAATCTCGCCGGCGAGCATCTTGAAGCGGTACGTGTGCAGGCGCTCAAATCCGCCCATGAGCACGTTGTAGGCTTCCTCTTCCGCTTCGGCGGTGCCGCGACGGCGCAAGAGTGAGCCGAGTTTTTGAACTGCGTCGCCCGACATCGGATTCGCTTCGAGATCCGCACGCGCGCGCTCAATGAGCTTCGCCTCGGTCTCTTCGGTCATCGTGATGGCTTGGGCGTCCTGGCGTTCCTGCTGCTTCTCAGCATCCTTGAGGTTCGACTTGAGGCCGCCCGGTTGGCCGCCCTGTTTGTCGTAGCCGCCTTGCTTCAACGCGTGGCGTGCTGTGAGTTCCTTGAGGTCCGCGGCAAGTTGCGTGTCGGTCGGATCAACGGCCACAGCCTGCTCAACGCAAGCATGCGCTTCACCCCACGCCTCGATCGACATGAAGTGGGTCTTTGCCTTGAGCCACATCGACTTCGACTGTTTCGGCTGCCCCTTGATGATGTTCATCGCACGCGGAGCGAGCCAAGTGCCAAACTCGATCTGACCAGCCTTGCCACACGTTTCAAGCAACTTGAAGAGCGCGTCAATGTTCTTCAGATCTCGCCACCACACGTACTCGGCTTGCACGAACTTCTCGATCGGGCCCGGGCCTTCGAGTTCTTTGATCTGATCTTTCGAGGCCGGCTTGCCGCCCGGTTGGAAATGGCTGACCGCAATCTTGAACGCATCCTCGTGCCGGGTGATGTCGCTTGGGTCGAGTCGGAGGCCCTTCGCGAACAGCATGAGCGCGTACTCGGCGTTGCCCGTCTGGGCGATGGTCCTCGCGTGTTCGAAGAACTTCTTCGCCTTCTCAGGCTGGGGAACGAACGCGCCGCTAGGAACCCCATCTTGGGGTGCGGCGGGTTGCTCTGCGGGCTGCTTCTTGCCGAATGAAAAGAAACCCAATCCTGCGCTCCTGCGGTCGAGGGTGATGCCGGGCAGAAAGGCCCAGCGGGGACAGTGCAAGGTATCGCGTCAGGGGGGTGCGGGTCAAACCCCAAACTCAAAGTCGGGATGGCGAAAGTCGTTGTTTCAAACCAAGGCGGAGCGCTCGAAGTTCGTGTCCGGCGGCTGTTGCTTGTGTGCGTTCTTCCGCGCGTCGACGCGGTCGCCGCCGACGCTACGATCCGCGAATGGCATCTCCGCGTGACATCGTGCTCCATCCGCATCCGGTTCTTCGGGCGAAGGCTCGTCCGGTCGAAAAGATCGACGATTTCGTGCGTGGACTTGTCGACGACATGCGTCGCGTCGCGCACGAACTCGATGGGATCGGTATCGCCGCGCCGCAACTTGGCGAGAGCCTCCGCATCTTTCTCACCTGCGGTCGCGAGAACGATCCGGAGCGCGTTTACATTAATCCGCGCTTAGAACTCTCAGGAACCCCCGATCTCTGCGACGAAGGCTGCTTGAGCCTTCCCGAGATTCGCGCGGAGATTCTGCGGCCGACCGTCGTGCGCATCACCGCACAAGACATCGAGGGACGCGAGTTCACGCTCGAGTCGAACGAATTCATGGGCCGCGTGTGGCAGCACGAATTCGACCATCTTGAGGGTGTCCTCATCATCGACCGGATGCGACCCCTCGACCGATTGGCGAATCGACGCGCGATTCGCGACTTGGAGCGTTCGGCTGAAGGTCGGAGGCGCTGAGTGCGCATCGTCTTCTTCGGGAGTGGTGCGTTCGGCATTCCAACGCTGGAAGCGCTTGTGGTGCACCACGAGATCGCGCTCGTTGTGTCGCAGCCCGATCGCCCCGCTGGACGCGGAAAGATCATGACCGCTACTCCGCTCGCCGCGCGCGCGGCGGAACTCGGGCTGCGCGTTGTGAAGCCGGAAGATGTGAATGAGCCAACGGTGCGCGATGAAATTCGCGCGCTTGGCGCGGACGCGTGGGTGGTGATCGCGTTCGGTCAGAAACTCTCGCGCGAGCTGCTCGATCGCGTCTTCGCCATCAATCTTCATGGTTCGCTTTTGCCGGCCTATCGCGGTGCGGCGCCAATCCAGCGTTCGGTGATGGATGGCTGTGCCGAAGCCGGAGTGAGCGTGATTTCGCTCGCTGAACGCATGGATGCAGGGCTTGTCTACGCGACCGCATCGCGTGCGATCGGGCCGTCGGAAACATCGGACGAAGTGCACGATCGACTCGCGGAACTCGGTCCGGCAGTGATCGAAGACGTGCTCGCGCGCCACGCTGCCGGCACGCTCGTTGGTGCGTCGCAAGACGAATCCAAAGCGACGCGCGCGCGGAAACTCTCGAAAGCGGAAGCGACGATTGATTTCGCCGAAGTGGACGCGGAGACCGCGCGTGCGCGAATCAACGGGCTCAACTCGTGGCCTGGCTGCACGGTGCTCATTGGCGACGTACCGGTGAAACTCTTGCGTGTGGCGGTTGCGGCCGAGGTCGCGGCCGAAGTCTGCGGCGAGTCGACTGGCGCGCCTGCCGTCGGCGTCTTCGGACCGGACGGCGTGATCGCGACCCGCACTGGCTTCATTCGGGTGATCGAAATTCAACCTGTCGGCAAGCGCGCGATGCCGATGGCTGAGTTTTTGGCGGGGCGATCTCGCCTCATCGGAAGCCGCGTTCAACCTGTTGTGGCCGGCGGATAGTTCGGTCGAGCAACGAGCGCGGGTTGGCCGATAGACGGTCGGCCTGCCGATGTCGCTCGACTTTCGCACCAGTACGCAACTCGTCTTTGACTTCGCACGTGAAGCGGAGGCGGAGCGTTCGTTCGCGCCGGTCGCGCCCAACTGCACGCGTCGTCGACGTTCGCTCGCTGCGTTGCGCGCAAGTGCACCAACCATCGCCGATGCGCCTCGACCGCCGCGCGGGATCGATCACGATCGTCCGTCACAACGGCGATTCGATGCCATCGTTCTTGAAATGCTCGCGAGGCATCCTTTGCGCGTGAAGCGTTGGCGCAACACGCTTTCTGGAATTGCGGTGCTGCGCATCTATCGCGACGGTCGCCAAGATCGCTCGATCGAAGCGCCGTATCCAACGAGCGCGCTGCGACTCGCGATTTTCTTGCACGAAGTTGGCCATCACGTGCTCGGGCTCGGCGTGCATCGGCCGCGCTGTCTTGAGGAGTATCTCGCGTGGCGCTTCGCACTCGATCGACTGGTGGAGTTTGGCGTCGAGACGGAAGGTCCCGTCGCGCGACGCTTCGATCGCTCGATGCGATACGCGGTGGCGAAAGCGATGCGGCGCGGGATTCGTCGTTTACCCGCGGAGCTCGCGACGTTTTTGCCGTGAGAGATGCTTGGTGCGTTTGTGCGGCGTGCGTTTGTGATGCAAGGACACGACGCGCATCGCACGTGTGCAACACGCGAGCTGTATCAGAGAATGAGCATCGCGTCGCCGTAGCTGTAGAAGCGGTAGCGCTCGCGTACAGCGACGGCGTAAACCTCGCGCAAGAACTGCATGCTCGCATGCGTTGACGCGC
>JBEIJG010000330.1:0-4140 GCA_040380385.1 Phycisphaeraceae bacterium
CGAGATTCGCAGTTCGATCATGCCCGTCAATCGCGCGTGGCCGATGGCGCGTTTGAAGGACGCGCTGTTGTCGTTTCCGCGGTACTCGAAGGCTGCGTTCTGCGTCGAGTACGTGCTCATTCCAGGCGTCAACGATCGCGACGAGCACTGCGACGAAGTCTGCGCGTTCTTGAAAGATGTGCGTTGCTCGCTCAACGTGATCCCGTACAACCCTCGACGCAATTCACCGTGGCCTGCACCCGAAGAGCATGACGTCGATCGCTTCATTGGACGCGCGGTAGCCAACGGACAATTCACCAAACGCCGCGGAACCAAAGGCCGCAACGTTATGGCCGCGTGCGGACAACTCGGCAACGAACGCATCCGTCATCGCAAGGTTCTTGATGCAGGCGGCGTTCTTGATGCAGGCAGCATTGTTGATGCAGGCGGCGATGACGCGAACTCTGCGCGCGTGCAAATCTCCATTCCGCAGTGCAACGTTGCGCGCGCGACAAGCGCGCATCGCGCCGACGCACACGCGCGTTCGACGGAGCCGCGCGACGCATGAGTTCCATCAAGCACGATGCAGCGCCACGCACGGGTTCGAGTCGAAGCCGCTTTGAACGCTATCGCGCGGAGCTCGCCACTCGATCACGCTCCGGAGGCGAGGATCTTCGAGGGAAACCAAAGAAACCGCTCCACCGCTCGTTCGGCACGCTTTTTCGCGCGTATCTCAGCCTTCTCCGTCCGTTTCGCGCAACGCTCGTTGTCGTCTTTACCGCGCTCGCGATTGCAACCGCACTCGCGCTTGTTCCGCCCGCGGGCGTGAAAATCGCGATTGACAGCGTCTTCGGCGACATCCCGCTTTCGCCGTCGCTTGCCGCGCTGCTTCCGAGTTCGATCGATGCGACCGACAAGAACGCATTGCTCGCACTCATCGTGGGCGCGACGTTTGCCACACTCCTCGTGAAGGTTGCCATCGGACTTGTCGGACGCAGTCGCGCGACGGTCGTGGCCAAGCGGTTGCAAGTTGCGATGCGCCGCCGCGCATTCGCGAAAGCGATTCGGCTTCCGCTCGGACGCGTGCATGAACTCAAAGCAGGCGGCGTTTCAGCGCTCGTACGTGAAGACGCAGGCGCTGCGGGCGAACTCCTCTTCGCGCTTCTCTACAACCCATTCCGCGCGGTGATTCAACTCGCGGGAAGCCTCGTGATCTTGGCGTTCACCGATTGGCGACTGCTCGTCGGCGCGATCGTGCTGCTTCCGATGGTGTGGTTCAGCCATCGCACGTGGATTGGGCGCATTCGCCCGATTTACCGCGATCTCAAGAAGCTGCGCGACGAAATCGACGGCCACGCAGCCGAGACGTTCAGCGGCATTCGTGTCGTTCGCGGTTTTGCCCGCGAACCGGCGGAAGTCGCGCGATTTGCGCGCGGAACAAACCTCCAAGCACGCAGCGAAATGCTCGTGTGGTGGTGGTCGCGCGGGGTCGAGATTGCGTGGGAACTCTTCATTCCCGCAGCGACAGCTGCGTTGCTTTGGTACGGAGGATCACAGGTCGTCGCTGGCCGACTGACACCTGGCGATCTCGTGATGTTCTTGACCTACGTCACACTCTTGCTTGGCCCGCTTGAAGTGCTCGCGAATACCGCGACGAATCTTCAGACGAGTCTCGCGAGTCTCGATCGATCGCTCGACTTGCTCGAAGAGCGCGACGAATTCGCAGAAACCTCGAGTCGCTCCTCCAAGTGCCCCGCGCCAGAAACGGTTCGTGGCGACATTCACTTCGACCACGTGTCGTTCCGCTACGCAGCGGAAGGACGCGCGATTCTCGACGACGTCACGTTCACCGCACCCGCGGGAACCATGGTCGCGCTCGTCGGTCACTCCGGCGCCGGCAAGACCACACTTTCCAATCTCGTCGCACGATTCCACGATCCGACGTCGGGCGAGATCACGCTCGATGGCACCGATCTTCGCGACATCGAACTCGCGTCTTTCCGTCGATTACTCGGCATCGTTGAGCAAGACGTTTTCCTCTTCGACGGAACGATTCGAGAGAACATCGCCTACGCGCGACCTGAAGCGAGCGACACAGAAGTCGAACACGCGGCGAAAATCGCCCGCGTGGATATCTTCGTTGAGAAACTTGAAGCGAAGTACGCCACGCGTATCGGTGAACGCGGCGTGAAACTCTCTGGTGGCGAACGCCAACGACTCGCGCTCGCCCGTGCCGTGCTCGCGAATCCGCGCATCTTGATTCTCGACGAAGCGACGAGCAATCTCGACACCGAAAGCGAACGCCACATTCAAGCGGCGCTCGCCGAAATCCTGCGTGGACGCACCAGTTTCGTCATCGCCCACCGCCTTTCGACGATCCGCGAGGCGAATCTCATCCTCGTGCTCGAGGATGGTCGCGTCGTCGAATCGGGCACCCATGACGAACTTATCGCCCGAAGCGGGCGCTACGCGACGATGGTCGTGCTCCAGACCGAGTCGAGGCGCGAAACAGCGCCCGTGGTCTGAACCTCGGCGAATCCCTGGTTTTGCGGCACATTCGGTGGATCGCGAACCGAGACCTCCCGAACTCGTGCCGGCACTGCGCGTCAATTTCTTGTGTTGGACAGCCGAATCCCACTATTTCCTTCGTTCGCACGCCGTGAGGGATTAGTTTGTGCACTTCAGCCTTGCGTGCCACGGGAGTTCGGCGGAGGTCCTGTCATTGCAGGCAGAGAGATGTCCATGATCCAGCGCATGATCCAGCATTCGTACACCTTCACCCTCCTCGCGTCGACAGGATTGGCCGTCGCTTCGGCGTCACCAGCATCGGCTGATGTGCCCAACGGCTCATGCTCGACTGCGCAGCCCGTCTTCGCAAACACCATCGTCCCGATTGGCACGTCGGCGCCCGCCGCGGACGGACTCGCATACGGTTGCGGAAAGAGTCTCGCGCACCACAGCTGTTGGTACGCGTTTACTCCGGAGTCAAACGGTACGCTCACCTTCTCCGCCGCGCCGAGCGGCGCGGGATTCGCGAATCTTCAACTTGCGGTCTACGCCGCATGCAATCCCGAGGCGCTGATCGATTGCAGCGACCAAACCGCGAGCTGCGGCGTTTGTGCAAGCATCACACTCCAAGCGGCGAGCGAAACGACCTACCTCGTCTGCATCTCCCTCCCATCACCCACGACCAACCAGTCGCTCGAGGCAATTCTCGGCGTCGACTTCACGCCCAACCAGTGCGGAACCGCGCAGTCATGCTGCATCGCGCAGTTCACACCCTCCTGCTCTGATCCGAAGTGCTGCGGTCTCGTTTGTACGTCCGATCCCGTTTGCTGCTCTGAAGCCTGGGATTCGGTCTGCGCCGCGATCGCGCGCGACGTCTGCAGTTTCATCTGCACCGATGAGGATTGCGATGGAAACGGCGAGCCCGACGCGGAGCAATTTGGATTCAACGCGCACCTTGCGATTCCAACATCCGCTTCGACCGCGAATCCCTACGACTGGTGTCCGACGCTCGAAGTCCCTGGCAAAGGCGTGGAGTTTCCACTTTTCGTCGTCACGGGAATGCCACCGGCCGATGTGACTCGCGAAGTCACCATCCCCGATCAAACCATCGCGCGTTCGCGCGGATTCTCGGCGGTTGACACGCGCGCGACGCTCTCGGCGCAAGACGCCTCGGCGACGCTCTCAGTCGGAAGCGCCGGGATGTACGTGGGCCCACAACATCTTCCCGGACCGACTTCGCTCGATCTTTTCAACATCACCGTTGAGAACTTCGACACCGTGACGGTCGGCGCACTTCCCAACGAAAACAATCCTTCGCCCATTCGCGCAGGCATTCTCACGGTGGGCAACAGCGCGGCGATCTACGGCGGTTCGGTGGAAGTTGTCGATGGCATCTTGGAAGTCGACAACGGCCTGGTCGCAGTGAACCAACTTGGCATTCAAAGCGAAGGAAGTTTGCGACTCTCGGGTGCTTCGTACACCAGCGTGACCGAAGCCATGAGCGTGCAAGGTGTTCTCGAACTCAATCAAGGAACACTCGATGTTTCGCCTTCCAAAGCACCGCTCATTGGAGGTTCCAACGCGCTGCTCAAGGGTTACGGCGCGATCTACGGCGATGTCGCCTGGGCTGGTGTCGTTGAACCCACCGGAGCA
>JBEIJG010000331.1:0-4139 GCA_040380385.1 Phycisphaeraceae bacterium
AGCATCTTCGGCTTGCGCACAAGCGCCGACCGAGGAGACCGCGATCGACGCGTTCATCGTGGCGCGCGGCTGGCTCGACCGCGACGCCCTGCCCCCGCTTGATGCACCAGACTCGGCGGCTGCGTTGCCCGACACGAAGGCGGTCTCGGTGATCCTCCGCGCGAACGGCCGCGTTGTCGGGCGCGGTGACGATGCGACCGGTGATGCATCCATGCTCCGGCGCGCCACCGGGCGTGCCATCGCCGAGGCACTCGGCGATGCGACGGTGCGCGCGACGCGCGCCGACCTCGATGACCGTGTCACCGCGCGACTCGCGATCGAGATTGAGCTCGCAGGCGCGACGAAGCCGCTCCTTGGTCGAACGATCGCGGAAGCTGCAACGCGCATCGTGCCCGGCACCGATGGCATCGCGGTCTTGCGCGGCGACGAGGTTTTCCGCGCGTTTCCATCACGACTTCTCGCAAGCGATAGTGCCGACCGCCCCGACGCCACGATCACGATGCTTATGCGCGGCGCCGGGCTTCCCGCGAAAGAACTGCGAGAGTTTGCGACGACGGAACGCGTTTCGCTCGGCAAGTTCGACACCGTGCGCATTCGACAAGCGACCGCGCAAGCACCGCCATCGATCATCACGCGCGCGGGTCGATTGATTGCGCTCGACGAAGTCACGCATGGGTTTGCAGGGGGATTCACCCGCACACTTGCGACGCAACTCGCAGCGCGACTTGGCGGGAATGTCGTTGTGCGTGATGGTTCCGCGGAAGATGTCGCCGCTCCGCACGAGCGCGCCGCACTCCTCGGAACCTACAACCCAACGGCGGATGTCTACGACCCGCCGCTCGCGAGTGCGGCGGATGAAGCGTTCGCCGCGCTCGCCCTCGCGTGGGCTTCGCGATCCGAAGCGCTTCCAGCACCCGCGCGCACCGCGGCCGCCGCGCAGGCCGCGAAACTTGTGACGAAATTGGCTGCTGAAATCGCGCGCGGCAACGAGGCGGGCGCAGACAACAAGAGCGGCAAAGACGCCACAATACAGAACACGACGCAGAACACGACGCAGAAATCGGCGGCGGACGATGTGCGCGCGCAGCGAGACGCGGCCGTCGCCGCGATGACACTGCACGCGGCGCGGCTCGCGGCGAACTCGGAGCCCGCCCCACTTCTCGCGCCCCTCACCGATCGCGTTCGAAACTCGGCTCGCGCATTTGTGGAAGGCGAAGCGACCGAGTTTACGCCGCTCTCGATTGAAATCGCTGCTTCGTCGATCGCGGCACTGACCGCGACGGGTGCCAGCGAAGAAGACGCCCTGCTCGCGTCGCGCCTGACCGACCGCTTGCTGCGTGCGACGGCCGATCAGCGAGGTCGCCTCGCCGATGTTGCCCTTCCGCTCGCGCTCGCGTCGGCAGCGGCAACACTTCCCGCGCAAAGCCGCGAGGCGTTGCGCGAAGTGCTCGACGAAATCGCGCGCGTCGCGGAGAATCTGCAGATCGGCCTCGGACCGACGCCAGACGGCACGCCTGCCGACCTCGCTGGCGGCCTTGCACTACCGAGTTCCCGACTGCTTGTCGCCGACGCGCAGTGCCTCCGCCTCGCCGCCGCCGTGGCGGTGCTCCGATCGCAAAAACCACGCGCGGAGGCCGCCGTTGACGAGCGCCCTCCATCGGAATCCCCGTCCGCCTCCACATCCGCGGCCCCAAGGGAAGCCACGTCTGCGGCGCCATCCGCAGCCTCGCCCGAGCCAAACCACGCAACGACCTCCGAGCCGCAACCTATGGCGATCATCGGGTTCGTCCGCTTCCTCGCGCAACACGTGGCGAACGAGCCGTGGACCGACGGATTCCGCCAACCAGACGCCGTTCGCGGACTTGTCCGAGCGAGTCTTGCGACCGATGACTGCCCTCCCGCTGCGACCGCCGCGGGACTCTTCCTCTCGATCGCCGCGGCTGAGTCACTCGATCGTGGCGGCTGAGCGCGGACCCACATCAGACTCCGAGTCGCGGAAACTCAGAAATTGCCGCAGTTCCTCGGAAATACCGAGGGAATCGTGACGTATATTCGCAAGGTCTGGCCTTGCCCAGTCAGCCTGCTCGGCCGCCGTACGGCTTGCCGCCGGTTCGCGCTCAGTTCGTCACCGTTCTGGATTCGGAGTCTTCCATGCACCAGTTCATGCACTTGAAGGTCCACAACAACGTCTTCGCTCGCTCGCTCGTTGCTGGTGTCGTCGCATGCGCTGCGTCCACGCTGACCACCGAAGCATCCGCACAAGGCCTCTCTGAGCGCCTGCAAGCGGTCGCTGAGCAGAAGCGCGAGACCGCGCGCAATGACGTCTCGAAGGGCAAGCTCCTCGGTGCGTTGCTCTACGTCGATGTCTCGGTTGCCTTCGACAAGACGCCGGCCAAGACCGCGTTCGAGTACGTCGCACAACAACTCGGCGTTCCGCTCGTCGTGCGATACGCAGGCGAAGGTGGTGCTGAAGGCATCGATCCTGAACTCGAAATCTCGCTCTCGATCGAGGGCGCACCAGCGATCAACGTGATTGAGCGCATGCTTGAGATTTGCGGCACCGATTCGCCGTGCACGTGGCAGATCCGCGAAGGCTTCGTCGAAGCAGGCACGAAGGATCGACTTGCCGTTCCGGCGGCGCGCGAATTGCGCATGTACCCGATTCGCGATCTCCTCTTCGAACCACCGACCTTCGACAACGCGCCCGACTTCAACCTGAGTTCTGCGCTCTCGCAGGGCGGCCAAGGTCAAGGTGGCGGCGGTAGCGGCGGCGCCGGTGGTGGTGGCGGCGGATTTGGCGGCGGAGGTGGCGGCGGCGGCGGATTCGGCGGCGGTGGCGGCGGCTCCGGTGGCGGAGGCGGTGGCATCATCGGTGATCCGGGCGAAGACCCCGAGCGCCCGAACGTCGAAGAGCTCGCCGATCAACTCATGACGATCATTCAGGAGCAGTGCGAACCTGAAGCGTGGGCCGATGCCGGTGGCGATTGGGCCACAATGAAGTACTACCAAGGCGTTCTGCTCATTCGCGCCCCCGACTTCGTGCATCGCCAGATTGACGGCTACCCGTTCAAGCCGCAGCGTCCGCGACGTTCGACGCCGGATATGGCTCCTTCGAGTGCATCAGCGGGTACTGAAGGCGCAAGGCGTTACGTCACGTTTACGACCGGTCTCTCGATCGTCGAGAACGTGAAGTTCCGCAGCGTGCCTGTCGAAGGCGCAGTAAGCGGCGCGGGCAACACCCGAAACTGACTCCACGCACTCCGCCGACACCTGCGCGGTTCGGCATGTGTGTGACTCACCGCAGATCGCATCGGACCAAACGACGGACGAAAGTTCTGCGCGGCTGCTTTGCGGCAAGAGTCGACCGGCAGTGATACACGTCTCGAAGCGAAAGGATGAACAACATGACTCGCCCACTGTTGTTGGAATCAGGCAAACGCCACAGTGCTTGCGCACATCGCTTGAGAGGTGTGGCGATCCGCCTCATCTTGGCCACGTCGCTGGGAATTGCCATGCCGATTGGAGGCGCAGCGACTGCGGCAGGTTTGCAATCTTCAGACCAACCCGCGAGGAAGGCGAGCGGCAACGGAAAGCCGTCGAAGCCGCGCGCACTCGCGCCCACCTACGACGCGACGAAGGTGCCCAGCAACGCACCCCCCAAAACACCCAGCCAAGCGCCAAGCGCCGAGCCCAATTCACCCGCCCTCGACGCTCCGGCTTCGCCTGCGACAACACCAACCGGTCCGTCACCGGAATCCAAACCAAACGTCGCGCCAACCGAAAAGCCCGCGTCCGCCGCACCACCCGCCGCTCCAACGGGCGCGAAAGAAGTACGCGAACCGTGGGAGCCCACCTGTTCGATCACGGCCACCTTTGTAAAGATGCGGTCGGTCGACAGTCCACCACTCGAGACCGAAGAAGAGCGCGCACGTGAACAACTCGGCAAGCTGCTCTATTCGCGCTGCGACGTCGTCGTCGACGAAGCGCCTATGCGTGATGTGCTTCGCGCGCTGCGCCGCGCGATCGGCATCAACCTTGTTGTGTTTGAGCTCGGCGGCGGGATGCCGGGAATCGACCCAGATCAGCCCGTGAGCCTCCAACTTGAAAACGCTTCCGGGCGCGAAGTGCTGGAGGCACTG
>JBEIJG010000332.1:0-4139 GCA_040380385.1 Phycisphaeraceae bacterium
CGCAACCGCGGCTGGTGAGTGGAACGGTCGTCGCGTCCCGGGCATCGGCGAATGGCTCCTGTCAAATGCGCAGATCAAGCCCGAGGATTACGCCGTTCTGCAGAAGCAATTCAACCCTGTGAAGTTTGATGCGAAGGCGTGGGTTGAGATCGCGAAGAACGCGGGGATGAAATACATCGTCATCACGTCGAAGCATCACGATGGCTTCTGCTTGTGGGATTCGGCGCTCACCGAGTGGGACGTCGCGAACTCGCCGTTTGCGCCGCGAGATCCGTTGAAGGAACTCGCGGACGCGTGCACGGCCGCGGGTATTCGGTTGTGCTTCTACCACTCGATCATGGATTGGCATCACCCCGACTATCTCCCGCGCCGCACGTGGGATACGCGTCCGACGGAAGGCGCCGACTACCAGCGCTACATCGCATACATGAAGGGGCAACTCAAGGAACTCACGTCAGGCAAGTACGGCGATGTCGGCATTCTGTGGTTTGATGGCGAGTGGGAAGGCACATGGACGCACGAGATGGGCAAGGATCTCTACGACTATTGCCGCGCGCTTGATAAGGACATCATCATCAACAACCGCGTCGACACGGGACGCTCGGGGATGGAAGGCATCACGCGCGAAGGCGATTACCGCGGCGATTACGGCACGCCTGAACAACAAATCCCCGCGACGGGTTTGCCCGCGGGCGTTGATTGGGAAACGTGCATGACGATGAACGACACGTGGGGCTACAAGAAGTACGACCAGAACTGGAAGTCGACACAAGACCTCGTCCACAAGCTCATCGACATCGCGTCGAAGGGTGGCAATTTCTTGCTCAACGTCGGGCCAACCGGTGAAGGTGAAATTCCCGCGCCGAGTGTCGAGCGCCTCGCCGCAATGGGCGCGTGGATGAAGACGAATGCACGCGCGATCTACGGAACGCAGGCGAATCCGTTCCCAGAGCCGCCGTCGTGGGGCCGCATCACGCGGGCGAAAAACGAAGACGGAAGCGACCGCCTGTACTTGCACGTTTTCGATTGGCCCGCGGATGGCGCGTTGCGACTGTCGGGCCTGTTGAGTGAGCCGCGCGCCGTGCAAATCCTCGGGCAACGCACGCGCAATCTCTGGCCTTCCGAACGCGATGGCGACGCCGTCGTCTTCAAGTTGCCGACAGAGCCGCTTGATCCAATCGCGACCGTCGTGGCGGTTGATCTTGCGGAACCACTTGCGTTTGCGGCGCTCCCAGAAATCAACGCAGCCGACGATCGCTTCACAGGCTCACTCGAAGTCGATGTGAAGCAGCCGGCATCGAAGGTGACGTACCGCTACACCACCGACGGCAGCGAACCTGTCGCGTCGAGCACGCCTGCAGGTACGCCAATCACCCTTTCTCAGAGCGCGACCGTGAAGGCCCGCGGATTCCTCGGTGATCGCGCGGTGACGCGCACCGTCGCGCGACGCTTCGAACACCTCGATCCAATCACCGCTGTGCAAACACTGAAGGCAGATCCAGGTTTGCGCTTCAACGCCTACGAAGTTCCCGAGTCCATCAAGACCTGCGCAGAGATTCTGAAAGCGAAAAAGGTTGCCGAAGGCGTCGCGCCGGAACCGTCCGTCGCCGTCAAGCCGCGCGAAGAGAACTTCGGTCTCGTCTTCCAAGGATTCATCGACGTACCTGAGACTGGCGTCTATCGCTTCTTCGTTGATTCAGACGACGGCTCCGTGATGCTGTTGCACGGAAAAGTCGCGGTCGACAACGACGGGCCGCACAGCGCGACGGAAAAGTCGGGTGCGATCGCTCTCGAGAAGGGCATGCATCCGGTTGAGATTCGCATGTTTGAAGCGGCTGGTCAGGATTTGTTGCGCGTGTCGTGGATGACCCCTGGCAGTACCAAGAAGGTCGTTGTTCCAGCAACGGCGTGGAAGAACTGACGCGATGCGATCAACCACGCTGCGCGCGGATCTTTTGTTGCTTGCCGCCGCCGTGATCTGGGGCTCTGGTTTCGTTGCGCAACGGCTTGGAAGCGGACATCTCGACGCATTCGAGTTCAACGGCCTCCGCTTCACCTTCGGCACGATCCTGCTGCTTCCACTCCTCGCATTCGCACCGTGGCCCACGCACATTGCGCGTGATGTTTCGCGACGCGCGACCTTGCGAGGTGGATTCATCGCAGGCGTCATCATGATGCTCGCCGCCAATGCACAGCAACATGGGCTTGCGAACACCACTGCGTCAAACGGCGCATTCATCACGAGTCTCTACGTCGTCTTTGTTCCGTTTCTCACCGTCGCGCTCCATCGTCATCGGCTCGGCGGCGCGGTGTGGTGTGGCGTCATTCTCGCGGCAATCGGACTCATACTCCTCGGCGTGCAACGTGACTTCACCATCAACGCGGGTGATCCTTGGGTGCTCGTCTGCGCAGTGCTTTGGGCTGTGCACGTGGTGACGGTTGGCTTCTTCTCCCGTGACGCGGAGCCGATTCGATTTTCCCTGATCCAATTGGGAATGACCGGTCTTGGCAGTCTCGTCACCATGTTCGCGCAAGGCGGCGTCGAACTTGCAGCGATTGATGCAGCGAAGTGGGCGTTGCTCTACGCAGCGGTGCTTCCTGTCGCGGCCGCATTCACACTGCAAGTCATCGCCCAACGTCACGCGCCACCAACACATACGGCGCTCATTCTTTCGCTCGAAAGTGTGTTCGGGATGATCTGCGGGATCGTGTTCCTCGCCGAACGTCCGACGGCGCAGCAATACGCCGGCGCGGCGCTCATGCTTGCTGGTGTTGTCGTTTCGCAGTGGCCTCGTCGCGGGGATCGCGACTCGAACGGCGCGGAAAGCACGCTCGAAATTGCGTCCGATCCACAACCGCGATGAGTTCCCGCGCAACCGTGATGCACGGCCACACTGACGCGTGTCTTCACTTGTGCATTCGATGGTGTGTCGAGGGGAAACTCACGGGGACGTCACTGCGCGCGCGAACGAAGTACGACTGCGCCCGACGTCGTTTCGATGCGGGATTCGCCCGCAGCTGCACCGTACTCCGCCGTCACGCTGTGATCGCCAATTTCAGGCGTTCGCACCCGCTTTGCAGGATCATCGAGCGTGATCGCGCCGGAGACGGTCGTCACGCGCACCATGCCATCAAAATGCGCGGACAGTTCAAAGTCGACCGTGCCGGCTTTCGACTCGATCTCAAACGGATGATCGTTTCCGTCGGCGAGTGAAACGCGGATCGCACCATTCGCCGTCGTGGCACGGACGCCATCGGTTGCAAGCGCGATCTCAATCCCGCCATTCTGTGCCGTTGCCTCGATGCCGCCCGTGTGTTGCGCGATTTTGATCGAACCATTCTTCGTGATGGCACGCAGTGCGCCCGATGTTCCGCGCACCAGAATCGTGCCGTTCGTGCTCTTCACCATGGAGTCGCCGGTTCCGGGCGTTCGAATGATGAGTTTCACGCGATCGCGATCCATCGCCTTTCCTGAAAAGAGCGGTTGGAAGACGATCGTGCCGTCGGCCGAGCGTGTCGCGAAGAGCCGCGTGTTCTTCTCGCGGCGTTCTACATCCTTCGCATCGATGCCATCGACAACGAACTCCGCAACCGCCGTCGTCTCGTCAAGCTTCGAATCCACAACGAGTTCCAATTCGCCGTTCGTGATCTCCGCGAGAATGCGCTCGCGCACCGGCTCACCTTCTTTGTGCGACTCAGGCAACGCGAATTCAGCCTCACGATGCACCGTCGCCGTCTTCACGCCGTCATCCTGACGCGTCGGAGACATCAGGGGATCGAGCGACGCATGCGCGGTGACGGGAACCGTTGCTCCCAAAATCGTTCCAAGAACCGCACACGTGAGGTTGCGAAGGGGCTTTTGCATAAGGCTTGTCATGTTATGGACGCGCTGCGAGGGGTGTTCGGGCATTCTCGACCCATCTTTTCGGTGTTATCGCGCATCTCAAACTTCCTGCGGGGGGACATCTCCCTTGCGCCGAAAGAATGCTTGCCAACGCAAGGTGCAGCGGCAAACGCTTGGAGGATCCAAGCAACAGGCTCAACAAGTGACTCAAGCAACGACACGCGTGTGGATGCGCGCGTCGCTCCTGAAGAACTCCCTCTCGCCATGAATTCGAACACGACTCCGAACTTCGACC
>JBEIJG010000333.1:0-4114 GCA_040380385.1 Phycisphaeraceae bacterium
CAGGCTCCCACACGTACCAAGCTCCCAAAGGCACCCGCGACTTCTACCCAAGCGATCTCGCCGTCCGACGTCACATCGAAAGCGCTTGGCGCTCTGCGTCGATCGACTTCGGATTCGATGAGGTTGAGGGGCCGATGTTCGAGCATCTCGAGCTTTACACCGCGAAGTCGGGCGATGGCATCGTGAACGAACTGTTCTCCTTCCGCCGCGCGGGTGGCGAGAATGATTACGCGCTGCGCCCAGAATTCACGCCCACGCTCGCGCGCATGGTCGCGGCGCGCGCTGGTTCGCTGCCCGTACCTGTGAAGTGGTTCGCAATTCCGAACATGTTCCGCGCCGAGCGCCCACAGCGCGGGCGATTGCGCGAGTTCGTCCAGTGGAATGTCGATGTCTGCGGCGTGGAAGGCGCGGCGCACGACGTGGACGTCATCGCATGCGCGGTCCTCGCACTCGAGCGACTCGGTTTGCGGCCGACCGACGTCGAAGTGCGAATCTCGCACCGCGTGGCGATCGCGCGCATGCTCGCCGCGCTTGGCGTTGCCGACGAGAAGACGGGCGATGCGATGACGCTTCTTGATCGCCGCGACAAGTTGAAGCCAGAAGAGTTCGCGGAACGCGCCGCAGCGCTCGGGCTCTCGGCGGACGCGGTCGCTCGCTTCGATACGGCCGCGCGCGCGACGCAGCGACTGTCGGAGCCGCTTGCGGCGCTGGCGGCGAAGATTGGCGTACCTGAGGCTGAATTCGCGGCGCTCGATGAAGTGCGCGCGGCGGCGGAACGCGCGGGCATTCTCGAGTGGTGCACCGTGGACGTCGGCATCGTGCGCGGCCTCGCGTACTACACGGGAACCGTCTTTGAAGTCCATGAAGTGTCTGGCGCCGAACGTGCGGTCGCCGGTGGTGGTCGCTACGACGGACTCGTCGAACTCTTCGGCGGACCGAAGATGCCCGCGTGCGGCTTCGGCATGGGCGATGTGGTACTTGCGAACGTACTTCGCGATCGCAAGTTGCTGCCTGAAGACGGCGCGACGCTTCTCCCGCGGCCCGACGCGTTCGTGGTCTCCGCAGGCGGCGACGCTGCCGAAGCGCTGCTGCCGACCCTCCTCATGCGGCTCCGTCGCGCAGGCCTGCACGCGCGCACGACGACGAAGACCACAAAGAACGTCGGCAAACTTCTCGGTGACGCCGGAAAGGCACGCTCACGATTTGCAGTGATCCTCGGTGCCGAACTCGCCGATGGGAATGTGGCGGTCAAAGACCTCGACGCCGGCACACAGACAGTCGTGCCGCTTGCAGAACTCGAGTCTTCGTTGCATCCGCGTGCGTGAAGCGGGTTCAACGAAGGCAGAACGCACGACGACACCGTGCGCAAGTCCGCGTTTTCTCGCGGATTATCGACGCGTTCGGTCGTAGGGGTGGAGGACGACGCAACCTCCGAGAAGCGCAGGCTTCCCCTCACTTCGCCCCAATTTTGAGCCGATCTCCGAAGACCCGGTCGCGCGGTTCCAACGCGACGAACGTCTTGGAGAACGTCGATGCCCTTTGGTCTCTTTCGCAGCCAGCAGACCCCGATCCTTGCGGACTTCGGCAGTTCGGGTGTGAAGTTGCTTCAGGTTTCGCCGAGCGCTACGCCGGTGGCAACTGCGGCTGCGTTCATCGCATTCGACGATGAACTTCGTGCGCAATCGCTCGATCAGCGATTTGCATGCATCGCCGCGCAACTGCCCGCGGTGCTGAAGAGCCATGGATTCCGCGGAAATCGCGTAGTCGTGGCGCCGTTCTCGCAACACATGCTCGTGCAGCATGTGGCGGTTGCGCTTGCGGATGCCGAACGCGCGGACAGCGTTGTCGGAACGCAGATCGCAATCGGACTCGGATGCGATCCGCAGAATCTCGTCGTGCGAACCTCGCGTGTCTGTGAAACAACGCGCGATGGTCAGCCGAAAGTCGAGTTGCTCGCGTTCGCGATGTCGCGCGATGACGTGATGCGCTATGTCCAACTCTTCGCAGGCGCGAAGTTGAAGGTCGTTGGTGTCCATGGAGAAATCTCGGCGCTGGTGCACGCGTTCGACCACGTGAATCGCCGCGTCGAAGATACGGCGGTCACCACGATGTACATCGATCTTGGGTATAGCGGAACGAAGGTCACGATCAGCCATGGGCCGCAAACGGTCTTCGCGAAATCGATCGCGATTGCGGGGCGCACGTTCGATGCCCGCATCGCTGAATCGCGCGGCATTTCACTCGCGAGCGCACGAGCGCTTCGCCTCGCCGAAGGCGTTCGTCCGGTGCGCGCGCGACAACCGCAGGCGCCAGCCGCCGCGGAAGCAACGGGTGGAATGACCTCAGCACCGCAAGTTTCTGCAACGTCGACCGCTGCGGCATCCGCCGAGATACTTCCCGCGATCTTCCGCGCGGGATACGCGCAGGAGCAAGCGCTGCTCGGCGAACGCCGCGCCGGTGCACCCGCGCCTGCACTCGGTGCTCCGCTTCCTGAGGCCACGCAGCGCTCAGTTGCGGTCGACTGCCGCGAAACGCTCGAAAGTCTCTGCGACGAACTCGGCATGTGCACGCGCTACTACGGCGGTCTCTTCCGCGAGCGGCGCATCGATCGCGTTGTCTTCTTAGGCGGCGAAGCGCGCGACATCGGGCTCTGCCAAGCACTCGCGGCATCGCTTCGCATCCCTGCAAAGGCAGGCGATCCGATGGCGCGTTTCCTCTCGAACGGTTCTGCTCCGGAAGGGCTTCCGGAACCAGAGGCCGCGCATCCTGGTTGGGCCGTCGCCTGCGGACTCGCAGCGGCGCCGACTGATCTCTGACTGTTTCTATCACGGGGAATCCATGACCAATCCAACGAGCTTTCTTCCCGAGGATTACGTGCGCGATGCACGCGAACGGCGCAGCAGCCTGTTTGCACTGGCGCTGTTTCTGATCGTCATGGGCGGCGTCTTCGCGGCGTTCCTCGTGACGAATCGGCAATGGACGGACGTGCGCACCGCGCAGGGCGAAGTGAATGAACGCACCGAACAAGCCGCGAAAGAAATCGCGGAGATGAAGCGCCTCGAAGGAATGCGCGCGCAAATGGTCGAGAAGGCCGAACTCGCGCGCGGACTCATCGAGCCCGTGCCGCGCTCAGTGTTGCTCGCGACGCTTGTCAACACGATGCCTGAAAATCTCTCGCTCCTCGAGCTCGAATTGAAGAGCGAAGAAATCAAATTGGCGAAAGCCTTGGCTGCGAAGCCTGATCCGAAGGCGCGTCGATCGAGTGCGGCTGCGCGCGCGAAAGAAGCAGAAGAAGCTGCGAAGCTGGAGCCAGTGCGTCGACGCGTGCTCGTCCAAGCGACGGGTGTTGCACCCGACGATCTCGACGTGAGTCGTTGGATGAGCCAACTTTCGCGTATGCCGTTTCTCTCAGGAATTCGTCTTGAAGTGAGCGAAGAGAAGGAACTCCGCGGCATGCAACTTCGGCAGTTCCGCATTTCGATGCGCATCGAGCCGGAAGCGGATATTCGCGGTTGGGAAGGTCTGCAAGCTCTGCGAACACCAGCCGATCCGATCGATCGCGGCGCCTTCAAAGCGACAGATGGAATGAAGGCCGCAGGCGCGATCGAGCCAGCCAACGGTTCGACGACGGGATCGGCTGCAAACCCGGACGTTGGTGGCGCAAGCCCAGCACTCGTGCATGAAGACGAAATGCAAGGTCACGCCGAGGAGACGCATCCATGAGCAAAAGCATGAATCAAAGCATGAATCAAGGCATGAGCCAGCCACGCGGCATGCGAGATTTCGCCTTTTACGCAGTGATCGTTGCGATTCCAATCGCGTCGTACTTTCTTGTCTTCGCGCCACGCAACGCAGAAATCGCAAAGGCGCGTGATGAGATTTCAGCCAAGCGCACGCGCCTTGCCGACCTTTCGCGCCTGACCGCGCGCATTGGTGACCTCGGTCGCGAAATCGCCGAGCGCGAAGAGGAACTCGATCGCCTCAATCAGAAACTCCCCGATCGCGAAGGCGTTGATCGCATTCTCGAACAGGTCACGCAGATCGCGCAGCGATCGAACCTTGCGGTTCGTTCCGTGAAAGGCGAAAAAGCCGTCACTGCTGGACCAGCGATGGA
>JBEIJG010000334.1:0-4095 GCA_040380385.1 Phycisphaeraceae bacterium
GGAAATGATTTTGACCACGCGGCGAGTGTAACGCGTCAGCGTGGCGCGTTTGGCGTCGCAGCGGACGAGCCCGCGGGAGCAAGCGCGTTGGCGGGAGCCGCGGTTGCGGATGTTGAGTTCGCGGGAGTGGAATTGGCCGAACCTGAAATCACAGGGGTTGCAGCCGAATTCACCTTCAACGGCGATTCGCCGCGCCAGATCTTCTCGCCGTTTCCGCGTGCGACAACGGCGCGCACAAACGTGTCATATTCCGCAGAGATGCGCGGCAAATCTTCCGCGAAATACTCACGCAACACCGCGGGGCCGACTTGTCGACCAATCGCCATGCGACGCTCGTTTCGAGTGCCCGCGCGGCTTGATTCCCACAACGTTCCCGCGATGCGCCCTTCGACCGCGTCAGAGAGCAGACGTTCGAGTCCACGGCGGTAGCGTCCGCCTTCACCCTCGTTGAGGAAGTGAACGAGCACCCAGACTTGCGCGTAGTACCCGAGCAGCGTGGTGCGACCATTCGCGAGCGCATCTTGCGGAGTGCCCTGCACCAGTTCTTCGAGCGGGATCAAGCGATTGCGCGCGACCACATCGCGCAATTCACCGAAGCGTTCGAAATTGCGCCACGGGATAAATGTGGGCGGAGCTCCATCGACGCCACCGCGCACACCTTCCATGTAGCACGCAATGCCTTCCTCAAGCCACACAGGTAATGAGTGGCGGAAGACGCGCTGCGTGTACGCGTGCCAACCCTCATGCGACGCGATCGTAAAGGTGTCCCAGCGGCCGATGTCGTAGAGGACCGCATCGCCCTCGACGGTGTAGCCGCCGCGACCGATCTTTTCGTACATCGCGGCTTCTTGCGGGAGCCGTTCGCGCGTGTAGCCGAGCCATTCCGTACGCGAGCCAAAAAGGAAGACCTCGATTGGCTCGTCGGGCGCTGGCAGTGGAACCAGCGCACTTCGATAGTGATCAAGCGCGGTGGGCAGGAAAATCTGCATGCGCTCGCGAATGACGGGATCGCGCAAGGTCGAATGCACGCGGTGCGTGCCAATATCAATGCACTCGCCATTCTTGCCAGCGAAGGACCAAGGTTCGATGATGGGCTCGGTGCGCCGGAGATCGTTCTTCACGGCAGCTGGCGCAGCCGGAGCCACCGAGGGCGACGAACTGGAACGACAGCCGTGTACCGCCGAAGCGGCCAGAACGACGGAGAGGATGAAGGGAGCGTTCCTCACGACGATGGCGCGGAGTCTATCCGCGGCGGAGGGTTTCGCTGCACAAAACTGCACACCGGTGTTGGATTCGGGACGAGGTTGGGGCTGCGCTTGTTCGCCGCCGCCGCGGCGGCTCCCTTTGGCGTGGATCACGCTCAAGCAAGCGCTGCCAACGCCTGCTTCGCCGTCGTGATGTCGGCGTCAATTTCCGCGAGTTTCTTGCGCGTTTCCTCGACGAGCGCTGGCGGAGCCTTCGCGATATACGCCTCGTTCTCGAGTTTCGCACGCATACCCGCGGCCTGCTTCTCGCGATCCGCGATCAACTTCGAAAGCCGCGCCCTCTCTGCGCCCGCATCGACCGCGTCGACAAGTCCATCGAGCAGCACTTCGCTGCCTTCGAACGGAATCGCGACCGCCGTCGCCGGACGCGCGGCCGGACTCGCGCCCACCGACTCAAGCCCAGCCATCGTCTCGACGACACCGCCCGACGAGGCGATCAACGCCCGCACCGATTCGCCAGCGAGAAGCGCGATGCGCCGCTTCGGCGAAACCTGTCGCTCACCGCGCACCTTGCGAATCGCATCAACGAGCGCCTGTACGCGTGCGAACTCCGCGAGCGCGTTCTCGTCACGCAAACTTGCCGCGAACCGCGGCCATGCGGCCGTCGCGCAGAGCGCACTCGGCGGGAGTGTGATGCCCCCGATCGAGCCCCCGATCGAGCCCCCGATAGACCCAGTGACGGCGCCCTTCGCAAGCCCCTGCACATTCGACCAAAGCGTCTCAGTCACGAACGGGCAGACCGGATGCAGCATGCGGAGAATCGCATCGAGCGACGCCGCAAGCACCGCCTGCTGCGTCGCGTTCGAACGCACCGTCGGCTTGATGCCCTCGAGATACCAGTCGCAGAAGTCACGCCAAACGAGGTCATAGAGCGCTTCCGCAACGCGGTGGAATTCGTATTCCGCAACGGCCGCGCCGTACGCGCGCGACGCGAGTTCAAGTCGCGCAAGCATCCAACGATCCAGCAGCGTCAGTGGCGCTGGCTGCGACGCGGCATCGGCCTGCGAGAGATTCGACAACGCGAATCGCGTCGCGTTCCACAACTTGTTGGCGAAGTTTCGCCCGAGATCAAAGCGCGCGCTTGTATTGCGTGCCAACGGAATCTCCGCCGTCGGCGTCGCAACACCCGTCGCAGCACCGAAGCCCGACACCATCTTCTTGGAGGAATCCTTCGGCGACGGCTGAATCGCGTCGGCGACGGTGTAGCCCGCGCTCGTCGTGATCCACTTCGGCGTAAATGTCTCGCTCGTGTGCGGGCAAACCATGTCGACTGGCAAGCGCACGTCCTGCGTGTTCGTCGCCATCGAAACAAGCGTGAAACGCATCGCATCGGAGCCGTGCGAATGGATGATGTCGCGCGGATCGACGCCGTTTCCAAGCGATTTTGACATCTTCTGGCCGTGGCCGTCCTGGATCATCGCGTGGATGAAGACGTGCTTGAACGGCAATCGCCCGAGGAAGTAGCGATTGAACATCACCATGCGCGAAACCCACAGCGTGATGATCTCTCGCGCCGTGCAAAGCACCGAGCTCGGGTTGTAGCGATCAAGCAGGCCCGCCATCTCGGGCCACTTCGAGGGATCGGGCCAGCCGAGCGTCGAGAGCGGCCAAAGCGCCGATGAAAACCACGTGTCGAGCACATCGGGATCACGCTTGAAGCCCAACGACTCGAGCATGCCCCCTTGCGTGTCGTCGAGAAGACAGACATGCAAATCGTGCTCGCCAGAAGCAGCGGGCAGCGCGGAAAGCGCGACATCCACGCCGTCGACAACGCGCGCCGCGCGCACCACTGCGTGCGACGGATCGAGCGACGCAAGCGCACCCATGTTCGATGCAAGCATCGACGCCTCACCACGCTTCGTCCACACCGGAATGCGATGCCCCCACCACAACTGGCGCGAAATACACCAATCGCGGATGTTCTCATGCCACATCTGGAAATTCTTCGCGTAGCGCGCGGGGAAGAATCGCAAATCACCGTCGCCCGCCATCGCGGGACCGCTCGCAACCGACGATTCGAGCGCGCCTTCCACCTGATCCTTCGCCATCGCGCGCAACGCCGTGCCACGGAGACGGTCGTCGGTGACGCGCACGTACCACTGGTCGGAGAGATACGGCTCAACCGGCACGTGCGAGCGATACGAATGACCGACCGAGTGGCGATACGGCTTCACCTCTTCGAGGAGGCCGTTCTGCTTGAACCAAGCGACGATTTTCTTGCGCGCTTCCTCGCGAGAAAGCCCGACAAACTGCTTCGCTTCTGCAGAAACATCGAGCCATCCGTGGCGATCGCTGATCGAACCATCGGGTGCCATCACGTTGATCGCGGCGACGTTATGACGCTGTCCGATGTCCCAGTCGTTCGGGTCGTGTGCAGGCGTAACCTTCAGGAAACCCGTCGCGAACTGCGCCTTCGGATCGGCGGGGTCACCACCGAGCGACGCGGGCATCACGACGTAGTCATCTTCAACGATCGGAATCTCGCGGCCAACGATCGGCAGCCGCAACTTCTTGCCGCGCAACGCGGCCGCGCGCGGATCCTTCGGATTCACGGCAACCGCGGTATCGCCAAGCATCGTCTCAGGGCGCGTCGTCGCGACGGTCACGTGGCCTGATCCGTCGGCGATCGGGTACTTCAGGTACCAGAAGTTGCCGTCAACTTCCTCCATCTCGACTTCGTCATCTGCGAGTGCCGTTTGCGTAACGGGATCCCAGTTGACGAGGCGCTTCCCGCGGTAGACGAGGCCATCCTTGAAGAGCGTGAAGAACGCGTAACGCACGGCCGTCGCGCACGTTTCATCCATCGTGAAGCGCGTGCGCTCAAAATCAC
>JBEIJG010000335.1:0-4076 GCA_040380385.1 Phycisphaeraceae bacterium
CGTCGTGCAATACGCGCGCTGGCTTGGGCGGATCTCGCCAGTCAAGTTCGGCGAACGTGATCTCCGCATGCCCACTGGCGACCGCGTATCGGCACCGCGCGAGATCACCCTTCCGCCGATGGCTTGGGCATTCCCGATTCCCGCGAAACCGGAAGTCGTGTTCACGCCGACCATCGGAGAGGGGCAAGTCGACGAGTTCAAAAAGTTGCAGCGCGATGCTGAGGGCGCGCGTCGCGCGCACATCGGAGCGGTGCGCTTCTTCAAGGACACGCTCGCCGACTACGTTCGTGAAGAAGGCGCACCCTGGACCTCGAAGTTAGAGCCGAAGGGTGGCGCGGAGCCAGACAAATTCCGCGATCTCGCGATCAGCGATTCAAATCCGAAAGCTGCGGCACTCAAGGCCGCTGCTGCGGACATGCATCTGAAATGGGCGAAGGCTGAGGAAACGCGTCAACGCGCGCACATTGCCTTCCGAGCAAAGCCGTACCCCGAGAGTGGTTTCGGGTTGATTCCGGGCGTTGTGACGTTGGATACGCCTGACCTTGGTGTGGCTTTCTCCAAGAATCGCCCAGTTTGGGATCTGATCGCCACCGCGCTTCCAGTGACGCTTCTCATCAACGCGATCGCGTTCCCAATCTCATATCTCATCGCGATTCCGACGGGCATCCTTGCTTCGGTTCGTCGCGGTGGCTGGTTCGACATCGGTTCGGGCCTCGCGTTCCTCTCGCTCTACTCGATTCCGACGGTGCTCGCGGGCGTTTTCGCGATCGGCTTCCTCGCAAACAAGCAATACCTTGGCCTCTTCCCCGTCAGCGGGCTTCATGCAAGCGGCGCGGAGAACTACACGTTCCTGCCGTACTTCGATGCAGCAGGCACATGGCACGAAGGATGGCTGCTCGACACGCTGTGGCACATCGTGTTGCCAATTCTCTGCCTCGTCTACACGTCGTTCGCGGTGCTTTCAAAGCAGACGCGCGCTGCGATGCTTGAGAACTTCAACGCTGACTACGTGCGAACGGCGAAAGCGAAGGGCGTTTCACGCAACGACGTGGTGATGCAGCACGTCTTCCGCAACAGCCTACTTCCGCTGATCACGATGTTCGTGGGCATCTTCCCTGCGATGCTCGCGGGGTCGGTTGTGATCGAGCGCATCTTCACCGTACCGGGGATGGGCAGCCTCATCCTCGAAGCGATTGATCTTCGCGACCGCGAGATCATCTTGGCCAACACTTTCATGATTGCATGCGTCAATCTCTTGGCGCTTCTTCTCGCGGACATCCTCTACGCGGTCGCGGATCCGCGGGTGAGCTATGAGTAATGCGAAGTCGGCATCTTCTGGTGTCGCGCCGGCGGCGATTTCCGGCATCGAAGTCATGCGCGGCGTTGGCGCGCAGGAGGCGAAGAGCTTCTGGGCTGACGCATGGGATCGCGTGGTCGTTCGTCGGGGTGCGCAGTTCGCGCTTGTCTGGATTGGCCTCGTTGCGTTCTTCGCGATCTTCGCACCCGTGCTCGCAAGTTCGCATCCGTGGCGGCTCGAATCGTTCACAAGGGATGGCGTCGTCACCGAGGTGACATGGCCGCTTCTTGCGAATCTCTCGCCGACCGATTGGTTGTTGATGATCGGATTCGCCGTCGGGCTGCCATGGGTATTCCTACCGTTCGGTGAAAAGCGCGGGAAGTCCGCCGCGAAAGCGGGGAACGCGGGAGGAAATGGTGCGCCACAGGGTCGTGAATCACGCGCGACCGCGGCTTCAAAGGCCGTGCAGAAGCCGATTGGCCGCGCGTTCCGAATTGGTGTCCTTGTCGTGGCACTCCTGCAAGCAGGGCTCACCATCGTCTTGACCGGTGCATGCACGGGCTGGGCGGACAAGTCCGATGTTGTGTGGCTTGAGCAACTCGCGCGGAGTGCGTCGGGACCGTGGCCGATCGCGTTGGTCGTGGCGGGCGTGATTGCCTTCTTCGCGATGGGCATTCCCACGTTTGATCGACTCTTCGCGCGCGCTGCGGTCGTGCTCGGCACGGCGGCGTTGGCGGTCGGGCTTTCACTTGGTACTGGCGGCGCGAAACTCATCAATTTCGAGCGCTATATCGAGGCGGAGCGTGCAGGCGAGGTCCGCGCAACATGGACGCTGATTCCGTGGTCGCCGCAATACACGCGCAGCGACATGGTCGGACTCAAGCCCGGATCGAAGGTTGAAGAGAGTGCGAAACTCGCAGAGTTCAAAGACACGCCCTTCGGTGCTCGACGAAACTGGCTCGGGACCGACGCGCTCGGCGGCGATGTCCTCGCGCAGATGCTCTGGGCATGTCGCCTGTCGATCTCGATCGGACTCGTATCGACGGGTATTTCCCTTCTGATCGGCGTCACCATCGGCGCGGTCATGGGTTACTTCGGCGGATGGATCGACATGCTGCTCTTCCGCATCGTCGAGATCTTCATGGCAGTACCAGTGCTCTTCTTGCTCATCGTCGCGGCCGGCGTGCTCCCGCGCGACACCTACGTGATGATGGCGATCATTGGGTGTTTCTCATGGACGGGCGCGGCGCGATTTACACGCGCGGAGTTCTTGAAGCTCAGGAAGCAGGATTTTGTGCAGGCTGCGCAGGCCACGGGCCTTCCGCTCCGCGCGATCCTTTTCCGTCACATGCTTCCGAACGGCGTGACGCCCGTGCTTGTGGACGCAAGTTTCGCCATCGCGGCGGCGATCACCGTCGAAGCAACGCTCTCCTTCCTCGGCCTCGGTCCCGATGGCCAAGCCTCGTGGGGGAAACTGCTTTCAAGTGCGACCGCGGCGACCGGCACCTTTGTGTGGTGGCTTGCGGTCTTCCCGGGGCTTGCGATCTTCCTCTCGGTTCTCTCGTACAACTTGCTCGGTGAAGCGCTCCGCGACGCGATTGATCCGAAACTTCGAAAGGCGGCGCACTGATGCTGTCGACCGCGCCCAACGCTGTAGCGTCGCCCGCCCGCACGCAGCCGATTCTCTCGGTTCAAGATCTCGCCGTCAGTTTCGACAACGGCTCGGGTCCGCGCGTGCAAGCCGTCGCTGGCGTGTCGATGACGGTGCATCCGAATCAGACGCTCGCCGTCGTCGGTGAGTCTGGTTGCGGCAAGAGCGTGACCGCGATGAGCACCATGCAGCTCATTCCGCGGCCGCCGGGACGATTCGATCGCGGCAATATCTTGTTTGAGGGTCGCAACGTGCTCTCGCTTTCCGAGCGCGAGATGCTCTCGATCCGCGGCGGCAAGATCGCGATGATTTTCCAAGAGCCGATGACGAGCCTCAATCCGGTCTACACGATCGGCGATCAGATCATGGAGGCGATTCTCCTCCATCAGAAGGTCGGCGCCGAGCAAGCGTGGTCGATCGCGATTCAAGCGATGAAGGACGTGGGCATTCCGAAGGCTGAGGAGCGGATGAAGGCGTATCCGCACCAGTTCTCCGGGGGTATGCGGCAACGCGTCATGATTGCGATGGCGCTCGCGTGTCAGCCGACGTTGCTCCTCGCGGACGAGCCAACGACCGCGCTCGACGTCACGATTCAGGCGCAGATCCTCGAGTTGTTGCGGGAACTGCAGCGTTCGCGCGGCATGGGCATCATGCTCATCACGCACAACCTCGGTGTTGTGGCGGAGAACGCAGATGTCGTGTGCGTGATGTATGCCGGGCGCGTGGTGGAGTACGCGCGCGTCTTCGAGCTCTTTGATAATCCTCTTCACCCCTATACGCGCGGGCTCTTCAACTCGATTCCGTTGTTGACCGCGCGGAAGCACCGCCTCACCACCGTCGAAGAGGTGGTGAAGGACGCGCAGCAGTTCACGCTGCCGCCGCCGGGTGGCGGGGGACTTGAGGTTGATGCGCGTCTTGGAACGTTGGTTCCTTGGTGGCCAGAGCCGCCGGCGGGTGTGAAGCCTGTGCTCGCGCAAGAAGGCGACGAATACGCGCTCGTCCAAGTCGCTCCGACGCGTTGGGTGGGCTGCTTCAAGACCGCCGAAGTTGCGGCGCATCCGAGCCCAGCACCGGATCTCGACTATCGCCGCGAGGATTACCAAAGCGGAAATGCGTGATTCTGGCCCC
>JBEIJG010000336.1:0-4073 GCA_040380385.1 Phycisphaeraceae bacterium
AGGCCCGCCTTGGTTCGGATCATCCGGATCGACGACGAGCGGCCGGCCGAGTGTGCCGCGCTGCGGGTCGTAAGCGCCGTTGTTTCCGAAGTTCGGCATGTTGGTCGCGGGACGCACTTGGCTCGCGTTCATACCAAGCAGTGGATCGTTCAAGCCGAACCACGGCTGGGTCGAACCGCGCGGCACAAACATGCCAACCTCCTGATCACCAGGCTGTTGGCCCGCGAGGGTCGTGACGCCATCCCACGTGCGGCCGATGCCGTCGTCCCAGGTCCACTCGACCTTGAAGCTCGAGCAGTTGGGAGCAAGGACGGGAGCCGTCAGCATTTGCTCCGCTTTCGAAGGACCGAGTGCGGCCTTCTCAACACGCGGGTAGCCGACAAAGAGGAACGACGAGCCGTTCGCAGGGTTGTTCGCCGTTGCAGGCGTGGCCCACGGCGAAAGCGTCTGAATCATGCGGAGACGCGTCGATGGGCCAGCCCATGGCGACGCAGGCGAGGTGTCATAGTTGAAAGCCAGCGCGCGGTTCAGCGTGCCGTTCGAGCGGTACTGGTACGCCATCTGCGAGAAGAGGTCGTCCATCTGCCACTTCACGATGTCGACGCGGTTCGAGGTCCAGAGCGGATCGGCCAAGTTGGTTGGCGCTGCTGCAGTTGAGAGCGGAGAAATCTGAGGCTGCAAACTCGTGAACAAACGCTGGGTCGAATTCACCGTGGTCGAACCAAACGCAGCAGTGGTCGCTCCCGTCGATGTGTAACCGTCGGTTCCGAGCAACGTCGCGACGCGCGCGAGCGGCCAATTGCTTGGTCGCGTGACTGGCATGCGTGCGGGCGGTCCGAATCCGTTCGCAACGTCCCAACGCACCGTCTCGACGCGCCCGCCCTGCCATGGCACGAGCGGCGCGCCTTCGTGATTCGGCTCGCCTGGAAAAGGTGAACCATAGACCGTTGCGTCGTAGCCCACCGGCACCGTCGGTGCCGTCACGCCGTGGCCGTAGTAGATGCGCGCCACCGCAGCCTCAGGAACCCATGAAGCAACGACAAGCGGATCGACGCTCACAACCGACGATTCTTGCGAACCTGTGTACCGAGTCGTCGCGCGCACACCACGCGCAAAGAACGCGACTTGGTCGGCACGAATCTCGACAGGACCGAGACTTGGCTCAATCGTCTGCGGATTGTTCGCAGGATTGACCTCGACCTGCTGAATGACCATGAAACCGTTCTTCGGAAGGTTCGCAAAGTCGGCGCGCACTTGCGCTTCGATCGCGGCCGCGGTCTGCAACAAATCGGCAGACGCTTGCGAGATACCCGAGACGCGGCTTGACGCGGAGAAGATGCGTGCTGCCGCGACGATGACGACAACAAGCACGCCGACCGCCACGAGAAGCTCGGTGAGCGTGAACGCGCGGGAGATTTGCGACGCACGTGAGTTCGCGCGTGCATTCGGGCGTGAGTTGGAGTGAACGCGTGACATCAGAGTTCCTCCACCGCGGCAAAGACCGGCGTGATGACGTTGCCACGCGCATCGCGGCGTGGGACGAACCAGATCGCGCTCACTTGGCCCGAGCGATCAGGCAGCGCGCCGTTCACAACGAATCCGTTGACGGGCGCATTCGGGAGATCAGGAATACGTCGCACGAGCCGGACAGGCCCCTGCGTCACGTTGACGCGCCCGGAAAGCACTTGATGGACGGTGCCGTGGTTGTCGATCATCCACGAGCCCGGCGCTTGCCAGTCGTCCCAAACTTGTTCAGGTGCACCGAACGAGTTGGCGGCGTTCGCAGCGGTTCCAGGGATGTCCGTCGCGCCAGCGACCCACGACGTCGCCGCCGATTGTGCGGGAACTCGGAAGAGCGCAGGTATGGGAGGCAGGTTCGGTGCCCCTTCGAAGATCCCCGCCGCTGGCGGGCTCGCCGCGCCGGTCACTGTGGTGTACGGGCCAACGGTGTAAGGCCGCGAATCGCCGCCCGGAATGTTGACGCGATACACAAACACCGCAACTTGGACGCGCCCG
This sequence comes from Phycisphaeraceae bacterium, assembly GCA_040380385.1. Taxonomy (GTDB): domain Bacteria; phylum Planctomycetota; class Phycisphaerae; order Phycisphaerales; family SM1A02; genus QWPT01. Next base: position 2,017 of record JBEIJG010000336.1, read on the forward strand.
CCGTTCTTGCGGAACATGCAATCCCAGTAGTAGGTCGAGAGTGGAATCGAACTCGCGGTGCCGTACTTCGGATTGCCTTGCGGCCACGAGCGCTCGGCCTGCGTGAACGTCACGACGGGCTCGAGCATCTGCTGCGCGAGCGGATCGGTTGGACGCGCCGCAGGATCGATGAAGTAGAGCGGGTACTTCGCGCGGTTGTACGGAATGCCGAAGATCGGGCCTGGGGTCGTGTCTTCTGAGAGATCGATGCGCAGCTGCGCGTCTGGAATGGCCGACGGAAGGCTCACGCGACGACGCGTGTACTCCGCACTGAAGATGTCGATCGTGCCGTCGTACGGCTGTGCGCCGTTCGGGCTGATGTGGAAACTCGGCCGCATCCATCCCCAGTCGCCCGGCGCTTGGTAGACGTCAAACGTGTTTGCCGCACCGGTCGCAGGCGAAATCGTGCCTGCGATACCGGCGCTTCCGAGGAACTGTGGACGGAAACCAAAGTCCTCCATCGACCCGAAGTCCGACTGATCGAGCTTCGAGCGAATCATCGCGAACGCGTTCTTCGCAACAACAGGGCCGAGGATGTCGTCGTTCGCCTGCCGCTGCAGGACGATGCCTGCTGGGAACAGCGCCGCAATCGAGATCACGCCGATACCGAGGATGAACACGGCGAGCAGCATTTCAACGAGCGAGAAACCTCGCTGCGCAACGCCGCGGAGAGACGACACGCGATTCTCACGCACAACATGCATGCGCGGATATTTCATGGGATTTTCCATGGGAGTTTCCATCAGCGCACCTTCCTTTCGGGCAGTCCGCTGAAGCGGTTGAAACTGATCCGATCACCGTACAGCGTGATGTAGCCGTTCGGTCCCGTGAGTTCGTTGACCATGTTGGCTGTGACACCCCAGTTGGTGCCCTTCAATTCGCGCGCGGCTTTGTCGTCGTACACGTTGAGGTACGGCACGAACATCAAGTTGCACTCGTCTTCGAACGCGTCTTGCAGCCAGTAACGCTCGAAGTTGCCCGAGGCGCAGTTTCCAAACGTGACGTCTTGTGGATCGAGCGTCGGATTGGCTGGCCCGGCATTCGCGCCGTTCTTGTTCCAGTCGACGTAGCACTTCATATCGCCGGTTGTCGAGCCCGGAACGCGCGTCAAGAACTGACCGTCAGGCCCAAACAGCACCGCGACCATGCGATTGCATTCGATGGTCTCCGCGCAGGTTTCGAGCGCCTTGAGATCGGCTTGCGTCGCGTAGGTCGACTCGGTGATGACGTTGTTTGGAAGCGGCGGCGGGTCGTACATCGGGCCTGCGACCTTGATGCCTTCGGGCAGCGTGATCGACGGAACGTCGTCCACGACGAGCCAGCGCTCAGCCATGGACAGCATTGGGCTGTTGTCGTCGCCGAAGACGACGCGCTCGCCCGTCGATCGGATGATGGTCATCTCGGTGCGCTGCGGGAGGAACTTCTTGGTTGGATCCCACACTGGGCGAAAGACGATGCCCGTCGCAACGCCATCGCGAATGGCGGCGGCGCGCGCGATGCCGAGTGCGTTCGACACCGCATTGGTGCCGGCTGCGAGGCGCGAACCTGCGGTGAGACGTCGCGCGCCGAGCGTGGTCAGCACTGCGAGCAACGCGATGATGCCGATCACGGTCAGGAGTTCGATGATGGTGAACCCACGGATGGTAAATCCACGGTTCGTGACCGCGCGTGCGCGATGGATGTTGGTAGATCGGTCCGAACGCATGGGAGACCTCACGGTTCGTAGCTGTAAAGGTTGTCGGTGCTTGCCGAGTACGTCGCGCCCGATTGGGTGATGAAGCGCGAGTCGTTGCCGGCAGAAACCCAAAGGATCTTGCGGTTCTTGCACGAGAGTTGCATGCCGCCGTTTGCGGCGGTTGCCCACTCGCTATCGCACTTGATCGTGCCGTCGGCGTCGATGTTGGTCGCTGGGTCGACGATGCCGTTCGAGTTCGCCTCACGGCCCGGGAAGATCGCAATGATCGGTGTATCCCATGCGTCAACGACGTGACGAACGGCGGTTGGAACGATTCCGGTTC
>JBEIJG010000337.1:0-4040 GCA_040380385.1 Phycisphaeraceae bacterium
GTTTCATCACGGCGCCAACAATGCGACCAATCGCCGCCATCTTGCCAGAGCGAACATCATTGGCTGCTGCTTCGTTCGCGGCGATGGCTGCGTCAACCCACGCGTTGAGTTGCCCTTCGTCGCGCACCACCACCAATCCGAGTTTCTCTGCGACAACTTTCGGATCTCCACCACCTTCCGCAAGCAACGCGCCGATCAACGGATCCACTGCTTGTGGACCGATGGCACCGGCTTCACGCAGCGCAAGTATCGATGCAACTTGCATCGCCCCCATGCCAAGCGCTTCGAGTTCATGCACGGCAATACCGCGCTCATTTGCATGCTTCGCGATGGTGTTGAGCAGCAACTTTCCGGTCGCGTAACCAGCATCTTTCGCGCTCTTCGCGCTACCCGACGCTTCAAGCGCCGCGACGCAACGCTCAAAGTAGAAACACGTGTCGCGCTCGGACACAATGTTGAGCGCGTCGATTTCGCTGAGGCCATACGCCGAGAGGTATCGCGCACGGCGCGCGAGCGGAAGTTCAGGTACGCGCGCAGAAACCTCCGCAAGCCACGCGTCGCTCACTTCGACCGGCACAAGATCTGGCTCGGGGAAATAGCGGTAATCGTGCGCGTCTTCTTTCTCGCGCTGCAAAAGCGTGCGCAGGTTGACGTCATCCCAACCGCGCGTCGACTTCATGCCGCGGCCCATTTCGCGGCCAGTTTCGCGCCACTCTTCGATTTGCCGCTTCGCTTCAAACTCAATCGCGCCTTTCACAGCGCGGAAACTGTTGAGATTCTTCACTTCGACGATCGGCGTCTTCACCGTGACGCCGCCTTCAAGCTCGAGAATCATGTTGATATTCGGCTCGAAGCGCATGTGGCCCTTCTGCATGATGCCTTCGGTCACGCCGAGGAATCGACAGATGTTGCGCAGTTCTTCGGCGAAGGTCACGACATCTTCAGCGCAGTCGAAGTCGGGCGCGGTGACCACTTCAAGAAGCGGCGTGCCTGCACGATTCAAGTCAACAAGCGAGCCCGCATAGTGGTGGCCGCCGGGCAACTCATGGCCGAGTTTCCCCGTGTCTTCTTCGAGGTGCGCGCGGATGATTCCAATCGCGCGCGTGCCGCCCGCCGCAACAGGAATCGCCACGCTGCCATCGTGGCAAAGTGGCAAGTCGTACTGCGAAATCTGATAGCCCTTCGGAAGATCGGGGTAGTAGTAATTCTTGCGATCCCACTTTGAGTATCGCGCGATCGAGCAACCGAGCGCGAGCCCCACCATCATCGACATTTCGACGGCGGCTTTGTTCATCACCGGAAGCGCGCCGGGCAGCGCGCACACCACAGGATCGATGAGCGTGTTCGGATCTTCATCGAAGTGCGACGGATGCGCCGCGTTCGGCACCCGCGTGAACATCTTGGTGCGTGTCGCGAGTTCGATGTGAATCTCAAGCCCAATTTTGAGTTGGGCGGAGAGGATCTTTGCGGTCTTCGGATCGACAGTGGTCGCCGTGGATTGGGACATAGGGCTGAGATGGTAGTGGGTCGAGATAGTCGTGGCGAAACCCGCCATAATGCGCGCATGACCGCCCCGCTTCTCGTTGCAACCGCCGCGTTCGCCGCTGCCGAACTCTCGCCCAAGGTGCCGTTTACAAAGCCCGACGCGGCGTTGGTCGCGGTCCTTTCGGGCGTCGAACAACCGTGTGAGCTTGTGTTCCTTGATCGCGATGCGAAGGAACTCGCGCGCGCCACTGCGAACTCGGGCGAAATCGATCTCGCGACCATTTTCCCCGAGATTCGCTCGATCGAACGCGCGGTTCGCGTGCAAGCAATCGTCGGCGGCACACCTGAAGGCGCACCGCTGCTCGTCGTGCCGCTCATTTCGCGGCCCACGATTCGTACCGCGCAAGACACACGCCCCGACGGCACCACGAAGTACACGCGCGTGATGGGTTGGGGCGATCGACCGATTGACCCGACCGACGAGCTTCAGGCGCAACTCGCGACAACGTGGACCAAGGGTGATCCCACGCCACCTTCCGGATTTCGTCTCGAACGCGACCGCGACGTCGTTTTCGAGACAACCGCAGGACGCCTGCGATTTGCGATGTGTCCAGACGAAGCGCCGAATACTGCGCGCAATTTCGTCGCGCTCGCCGCGAGCGGTTTTTACGACGGAACAATCGTGCATCGCATCGTCCCCGCCGATCGCAACGGACTTCCGTTCGTCGTTCAAGGCGGCGATCCAACGGGCTCTGGCGACGGTGGACCTGGCTACGACATCGCACTCGAACCATCGCGTCTTCCGCATGATTTCGGCGTGATTTCGATGGCGCGCAACGACTGGCCCGACAGCGCTGGAAGTCAGTGGTTCATCTGTCTTGGGCGCGCTGCGACCGCGCGACTCGACGGGCAATACTGCGCGTTTGGTTACGCCGTCGAAGGCACCGACGCCATTCTCAAGACGGCCGCCGGCGAGCTCGCGGATCCAGCCACAGGCCGACCGAAGTCGCCCGAAACGGTGACGCGCGCATTCGTCATCGATGCGCCCGCGTGGACTCCTGGAAAGGGCCGCCCCGACGCGCGCGTCGAGATTCCTGCACCGCAACCGAAGCCTGTTGAGAGCGATCGATGAACGAGCACGCGACCGACACGCCGAATGCTTCCAGTGGCGCATCAGGCCGCAGTTTTGCAGGTGAATCGAGCGTCCACGCGAACATCGCTCCGCGCGGACTTTGGAATCGCGGGTTCATTTCGCTCCTCTTCACGCAGTTCTTTGAAGCCGCGAGTGACAACATCATCAAAGGCGTGTTGACCTTCGCCGTCGCCGTCGGCGCACCATGGGAAACGGTGTTTGGAAAGGGCGGAAACGGCCTCGTCGGCGTGGCGTTTACGTTGCCGTTTATCTTGCTCTCCGCGTTCGGCGGCCGCATCGCCGATCGCTCGTCGAAATCTCGCATCACGATCATTCTGAAGATGATTTCGCTCGCGGTCGCAGCACTCACCGCGTTTGAATTCGCGCGCGGTTCCGCGTGGGGCGCGCTCGCGGCGCTTGTCGCGTTCGCGATCGTCAGCGCGTTCTTCGGCCCAGTGAAATACGGCATGATTGCGGAGCTCGTCGCGCCCTCGCAGCTCGCGCGCGCGAACGGCATCGTGAACATGGCGACAAACGTCGCGGTGATTTGCGGCCTGCTGGTCGCAGGTGTCGTGGCGTTTGAGTGGAAGTCGGGATTCGTCGATGGCGTGCCGACAGGAACGAGCGCGTGGCTACCTGGAATCGCAATGGCGATCGCCGTGGTGCTTGGCTTTCTCACGTGTTTGACGCTGCCGAAGCTCAAGCCGCAGAATCCAAATCTTCCGGTCGATCTCAACCCGTTCTCAACGTACATCTCGACGCTTCGCTTCATGGCGCAAGGACCACTCCTCGCCGTCGCCGCTGCGTGGACGTTCTTCTACTTCGTTGCAGCGGTTGTCTTGAGCATCCTCCCCGACTACTCGGCGTTCCTGCGCGTGACCGACCAAGAGACGTCGCTCTTGATGGCGGGCCTCGCGGTCTCGATCGGCGTTGGTTGCGTCGTTGCGGCGTATCTCGATACCCCAACGCGGCGGCCGCTTTTCGTGCCGCTCGGAGCCGGACTTCTCGCCATCGGCTTCACGGCACTCGGTGTCGCGCCGAATGAGTTTCTTCCGACGCTCTTACTCTTGAGCGCGACGGGCCTCGTCGCGGGCTTCTACATCATCCCGCTCCAATCGATGCTGCAGGCGCTCGCCCCCGACGACGCGCGCGGCCGCGTGCTTGGCACCGCGAACGGACTCTCGTTCGTCCTCGGCGCCGTTGGCAGCGGGCTCTTTTTCAGCCTCAAGCAACTCGAGATTCCGAGCAACCGAATCTTCGCCGTGCTTGGCGTCCTGTGCGCGGTCGTCTCACTGATTGCCGTCCGATGGCTTTTCCGCCGCGCGGCTGTGGTCGCAACGTGAATCGGGATGCGTTTCGCCCTCCCGCGGGCTCGTGAAGGGCGGGAGAGGGCGGGAGAGGGCGAAACGACTGGCTGGATTGA
>JBEIJG010000338.1:0-4039 GCA_040380385.1 Phycisphaeraceae bacterium
ACCTGCAGCCGATCGCTTCCTTCCACGACGTGCGCGTTGGTCACGATGTGACCTTCTTCATCCCAAATCCAACCCGACCCGCTCGAGGCGTACGGCGCGGTGAACGCGCGTCGCTGCATCGCCATCATGGTGCTCACGTGCACCACGCTCGGCTCGACGAGTCGTGCGATCGCACGATTGGCGCGATTGATTTGCTCTAAGAGCGGAAGAACCTTCTCGACTTCGCGCACGGCTTCATCGTCGCTCGTGCCCGCATCCGCGAGCGTCGCCGTGTTCGAGGAAGAGATTGAGGGCGAGATCGGCGCGGAGAGCGACGTCGTCACCACTCCAGGCAATGGAAGTGCGGGTGCTTCAAGCACGCGCGCGGCGCGTTGGATGCTCGCATCCGCAGCTGCGTCGTTCGCGCGACGGATCGCAAGCGGTGCCGCGAGAATCGCAATCCCAGCGGCGGCGACAACGACAAATCCAGGTCCGACGTAGGGGAATTGGCGCATGGCTGTGGGATTCCGTGAAAGGGCTCTGTTGGATGCTCAAACTCGTCCGATCCGTCGGAAGAATTCATCCTTCTCCGCGTCCGAGAGCGCGTACGGGTGTTCGCCGAGAGCGCCTGTCTTGACGCGGTCTTTCCAAGAACTCGCCATTTCCGCGAGTCCGCGCGCAAGCGGCACGATCGGAAGAGCAAACGGTGGTTGTCGATCGGTGAGCCCGAGCAAATCGTGCAGGACGACGACCTGCCCGTGGCACGCGGGGCCCGCGCCACAGCCAATGACGGGAACAGGCGAGCGTCGAACCACCTCTTCGGTCACTTCGACAGGCGTCGCTTCGATAAGGAGCATCGTCGCGCCCGCCGCGATCATCGCGTCTGCGTCGGCCAAGATCTTGACCGCGTCGTCGGCCGTCTTCCCCGCGGCGAGGTAGCCGCCGACTTGCTTCGCGTGCTGCGGTCGCGAACCGATGTGCGCGACGACCGGAATCCCCGCGCGACTCATCTTGGCGACAACCGGCGCGAACGACGCGTCCACTTCCAGTTTGACGACGTCGGCGGTGCCCTCGGTCATGAATCGACCGGCGTTGCGCACCGCTTCCGCGTCATCGGCGTGGTAACTCATGAAGGGCATGTCGGCCATGACCAACGTGCGCGGCGCGCCGCGCTTCACCGCGGCCGTGAGCATGATGAGGAAGTCGAGCGGCGCATGCAGCGTGTTTGGGTAACCAAGCACCATCTCAGCCGCCGTGTCGCCAACGAGAAGCACCGGGACGCCTGCTCGCTCAAGCCAGCGCGCCGTTGTCGCGTCGTAACAGGTCAGCGAGGCGAACTTCTTCCCCTCGCGCATCGCGCGTTGAAGCGAGCGCACCGTGACCGGCGCCACAGTCGGATCGGGGCCAGCCCACGTCGCCGCGGGCGCGTCACCGGATGGTTTCGTTTCAGTCTTCACAGTCGGCCGAGAAACTGGCTGCATGGGCCGCGATCATAGGGCCACGCCGCGCGCATTTCGCCGTCCGCAGAGCCACGTTCCGAAGACAGTTGGGTTCGCCCATCATCCGCGGGCGGGAACGAGATTATCGCGGCCGCAGACGATCCAATCTGCGATCTCAATGGCCTCTGCGAAACTCTCGCGCGCCGCCTCGAGGTCGAAACAGGGCGTGAGAACCTGTCCGGCGCCGAGGTGTTCGACGGTGGCAACCGCATCGCCCGCGATGAGCGTCGTCATGCCACGGCCCGGCAGCAGCAGCCCTGTCAGTCCGGGCGTCACACCGTGCATCGGGAAGAGATCAACCCCCGGCGCGAGTTTGTCCGGCGCCGCGCGGCAGCGTTCGACGATCGCGACTTCTTGGGCGATGGTCTTCACGAGATCCTCGTCGCGCGCCTCGTGCGCCTCGCGAATCTTCTCGATGAGTTGAACGCCGATCGCCTCGCGCTCGCGTTCGGCGACGAGCCACTCCGCGCGCTCAAACGCGAGGATTCCTCGGCGATGCACCGGGCTCAGTGAAGTCAGGAAGACGTGCGTAATCTCGTCTGGACCGATACCAGCGCGTTCGACCAACCGCGGAACCAGCGCCTGTGCGGGGAGCGACGGATCGACGAGGATCTTTGACTTCCCCGAGATGATGAGTGTCGTCGTCGCGTGTGGTGGACGCACCGCGCCGCGTTCGCCCCAGTGTGGGTTTGCGGCGAGCGTTCCGATCGAGATCACGCGAAAGGTGGAAGACGACGAGGAGGTCATGGGCGCGGAAGCGTAACAAGGCGGACGCGCGTCGCTGCGGCGCAACGGACCAACTCGTACGAACCGCAGTTTGAAATACGGGGTAGAACGACGAGGTGAGCTGCGCGCGAAACTCTCGCGGATTCCGCCACCTGTTCTCTTCACGCGATCATTCGACCCTACTCGACGAGTTCATCGCGGGCGAGTCGTCCGATCGGATTCGAAGGATCGCCGCGCTTCGCACGCAGTGCTTCGACCACAACGGGCGGCACGAGCGATGACAGCGCGTCGAGCGAGCCACCGAGTGCTGCGATCTGCTTGATCAAGCTCGAACTCGTGTAGGCAAAGTTCTCGCCGGTCACGATGAAAACCGTCTCGATGCCCGCGACTTGGCGGTTTGTAATCGCCAGTTGGCACTCGTTCGCGAGATCCGTGATGTTGCGAATACCGCGCACAATCGCGCAGGCATTCACCGACTTTGCGTAATCGACCGTGAGGCCCGTGTAGTGGTCGACGCGCACGTGCGCCCCTGCCGACTCCTTCGCGGTCATCTCCGCGACAAGCGTTCGCGCGAGCGACAAGCGCTCTTCGAAGGTGAACAACGCTTCTTTGTTCGGGTTGCGGCCAATCGCGAGCACGACCTCGTCGAACATCCCGCGGCTCCGACGCAAAATGTCGAGATGCCCGTAGGAGATCGGGTCGAAACTTCCGGTGTAGATGGCGAGATGTCGGGCCACCCGCGCATCCTACCGACCGAACCAATGCTGTTCGCGCATGCTTCGCCGCGTTCGTCCCCACGCATCTCGGGCGTCGCGAGCGTGCACGATGCCCTCACAGTCGACACAACCGAACGCGCACGGCGCACGATCTCCTGCGAGACCGTCGTAACCCGCACAGAGCGATCACCTGCCACGCAGGAAGTGCGCAACACACTTGCTTCAGGCGCGCTGTATTCAACCTTTCACATGTCGACCGCCGCGTAAGGGACTCCGCGGCGCCGACGGCATCGGCTCCACAGGGCAAACGCCCTTCGGAATCGACCTTGGATCGGCCCCGCATCGGATCGCCTCCCCGATCGGGGCTCCCAACGACTCCAATCGGGGCGGGGTGACTGAGGAGCACCCCGTCCCGTCTTGACTGCACGCACCCGCCCCGCCACCCGCGGGGTGGGTGTGTTTTTCGTTCGCATGTTCAAACCATGCTCAAACGATGAACCAAGGCAACATGACGCGGACTCAGACGCGCCCCGTTGGTGATACTGCCGCATCGCTGCGGCGAGCCTGCACCAAAGTCTCAATCCGGAGATTGCACGATGCCCCGACTCTCCATCGTTGAACCGAAGGACGCCACTGGAGATGTCGCGCGCGTCCTCGCAAGCGCACCGATCAACATCTACAAAGGAATCGCGGCGAATCCTGAGGTTTTTGGGCCATTCATCGCGTTCATGCGCTCCATCGGAACGAGCGGCGCAGTCACGAAAGCGGAGAAAGAACTGGTGATGCTTCGCGCCGCAGAATCGCGCCACTGTGGCTACTGCGTCGCGGCGCACACGCGCGTCGCGGCAGGCGTCGGCGTGGGGGCAGACGACGCGCTGGCCGCCCGCCGCGGCGTGAGCTCGGACGCGCGCGCGCAGGCGCTGCTCGATTTCACCAACGCGGTGATCGAGAAAAACGGCAACGTGTCGGACGCGGAACTTGCCGCGTTTCGCGCGGCCGGGTTCGATGACCGCGCCGCGATTGAGGTGGTCGCCGCGATCACGGCGATGACCTTCACTGCGCTCTACAACCACATACACCAGACCGAAGTCGATTTTCCGGCGGTGCCGCAGGTCTAAG
>JBEIJG010000339.1:0-4031 GCA_040380385.1 Phycisphaeraceae bacterium
CGGGCACGGCGCTGAAGACGTTGTTGGCGTAGATCACGCCAGTCGCAAGCGCTCAGAGTTTGAAGCGGTCGCCGCTGCGGCGGCTCCCTCTGGCGTAGCCACGCGAAAGCGAGCGCTCAAGCACGACTCCATCTCGGGCCCCGAGGATTCACTCCGAGGGAGGCCGGCCAGAGCGAGGGCGCGGCAAGAGCCGCGCTCGAGCGCTCAAATCAACGAATAAACCGCAACTGCCCGAAGTCCGGCATCCACGGCATCCACTTCGTGACTGGCGCGGGGAAATAGACGCACCACGCCTTTCCGAGCAGCAGCGGGCGCGGCACGATGAACGGCGCGTCTTCGCCGAAGGTCTCGGTCACGATCGGGCTTGGACGACCCCACAGGCGTGAGTCCTTACTCGCGCAACTGTTGTCGCCGCACATCATGAATTGGTCTTCTTCGATCTTTGCGGGGTTTGTGAAGTCCACACCGAACGCCGCACCGCTGATGGTCGGTCCGTTCTGTAGGAATTGCCCGCTCGCCATCTGTCCGCCTGCGCGGTAATAGAGATCGCGATCGACGCGCACGCGATGCAGCGTCAATGGCGAACCCTCGAACGACCACGACAAACCCGGCGGCGGCGCACTCACGTCGCCGAAGTTCTTCATGTAACTCTCAACGGTGTGGCCGAAGAAACTCGAAAGCAACCGATCTTCGAGCGACTCAAACGGAACTTCGAGTGACACGATCTCCTCGCCGTTGATCCACATCGAGAGTCGTTCGTCGACATGCCAAAACTCCACATCAAACGGCGAGCCCGCGGCGGGAACATCGAACGCAACCGACTTGGTTCCGAGTTGTTCGCCAGCGCCAATTTCCGATTCCGTTGCGCGCGCGACGGAAATCGTCGCTTTCCCGCCCGCAATTTCGAAACGCATCACACGCTTGCGCGCGACGAGTTCAAACGCTGTCTTCAATTTCGCTGGATCGTCGGCTTCGATCGCCGCGCAAACGCGCACATCGTTCACAGCGACTGGGCTACTGAACTGCCCACGCGCATCGATGAGTGGATTTGTCCGCGGTTGGTTGTAGATCGCGAAGTCATTGATCGGAAGAATGTCGTTGCGCCACACGAGCATCGAGCGCGCAGCGCTGTCGGCGCGCCACGCGCGATCGTTGCGCTTCGCGCCCTGACTGAAACCGGTCGCCTCCCACGGCGGACCTTGCCAGATACTGCCCATGCTCGTCGCGATGCGCGCAGGCTCGGGTGGCACAAAATCCGAATCATGCACCGTTTGCCACACCGCCCGCTGCACGTACTCGGGCTTCTGCGCGATGCGGAACTCGGATCGCGGCGCACCGAGCGGCGCGGTGTAGATGTCGCCATCAAGAAGCAGCAGTTGTTCGCCGGGCAAACCGACGAGTCGCTTGATGTAACTCGAGTCGTCGCCCGTCGGATTCGTCGGGTTCTTGAAGACGACGACATCCCAGCGTTGCGGCTCGAAGAAGTTGTAGAGGTACTTGAGGACGAGCACGCGGTCGCCCGCCGACGACTTCGCGATGAGTTGACTCACCGGCGCTTCCGCTGCGGGCCGCTGCGTTGAAATCATCGGATCGATGACGGGCCACACGACAGGCACGGCGCGCGCGCGCGCGAGTGCTTCCGCGGGAATTCCAGAGCGCTTCGACAACTCCACGTCGAGTTGCTCGCGCGTCATACGGCGAAGCGCCGGCTCCTGCTCAAGCAGCTTGCGCTCCGCGAGTCGCAGGTTCTGCATTCCTTCGATCTCTTGCCGCCAGTTTGCGCCAAGCATGCCGCGCACGGACTCGTACAGCTGCGCATCGACTGGATACTCGTAACCCGTGAAGGGTCCTGTCAAACGCGCGTGCTGCCCCATCAAGGTCGGCGCCATCGAGCCCGTCGGAATGAAGAAGCCTTCCGTCACAAAGCTGCGCGCAGCCATCGCGATGCCGAAGGCGAGAATGATCGACTGCACTGTCTCAACGACGTTCGTCTCTTCCTTCTTCGGCGTCGCTGACGTAGTCGATGGCGTGGGCGTTGTCATGCGTGACCTGCGATGCTCGTCTGCAATACTCGTCTGCTACTCGTCAAACACGTCTCTCGTGATTGCAACGGATGTCCGTACGCGGTGAGGAAATCATCACTCCGTCGAGGGCGAAGGGCCACCGTTGGAATCTCCGCCAGCACTTCCACTGCCTTCTCCTCCACCCGGGCCTTCTCCTCCACCCAGACCACGATTGCCTCCGCGACGACGCCGACGACGCTTGCGCTTGCGCGGAGTTCCATCACCGCCCGCAACTGCGGATCCGTTGCCGCTGCCGTTTTCGTTGATGCCGTCCGTCGAGTCGGGCGCGTCATCGTCGCCGTCGTCACCCGTATCGCCATCCGCGTCGCGGTCGGCAGCATCACCACCGCTGCGCACGTTGTTGGGTGCACGTCGCGATTCAGGCGCGCGTCCAGCAGGCGAAGCGGACGAAGTCGTGTTTTCGGCCCCATTTTCGGCACCGTTTTCGGCGCCGCGCTTCTTGCGCTTTCGACGACGCTTCTTCTTGGTGGTGCCATCACCAGGTTCCGTCGCGGCATCGCGCGTGTCGCCATTCGCGCCGGCTGTTGCGCGGTCGGAACCCGCGTCGCTGCCACCGACGGCTGGCTGCGCAGGGCCGCCCGCCTTCTCGCGATAGCGATCTTGTTTCGCGAGTTTCGATCCGCGTTCCGCCGCGAGTTTTTCGCGCACGCTCCGCTGGCTCATACCGCGCAACGGATCCGGTGCCTTCACCTCGCCAGGCGCGGGGCACGCATCTGGATCCATCAATTCTTCGACGGGAACCGCGATTTCTCGGCCAAATTCGCCAGGAAACGCGCCGGGCGGCGGATCCAGCCGCACGAGCACCAGTTGGACGAGAATCTTCGACTCAACAACGATTCCAGGGCCTTCCGCGGTACCAACGCGTGTCTTGTTCTTGGGAAGACGCTTGCGAAGTTCTTCGTACGTCGCGTCTTCGTAGCGCAAGCAACACATGAGGCGCCCGCAGCGACCGGAGATCTTCAACGGATCGAGCGTCGCCTTTTGGATCTTCGCCGCGCGCATCGAGATCGGCTTGAGAACCTTCAAGAAGTTCTTACAGCAACAGTGTTGGCCGCAGCGCTCGTAGTCGGCGACGAGTCGCGCTTCGTCGCGCGCGCCAACTTGACGCATCTCGATGCGGCACTGGTAGGTGCGCGCAAGTTCCTGTGCGAGATCGCGGAAATCAATGCGTTCGTCGGACAAGTAGTAGACAAGCAGCAGCGACTCATCGAGCGTGAGCTCGAGATCGACGATTTTCGCTGGGAATTTGCGGTCCGCAGCGATGGCACGAACGCGTGGTAGTTCCGCGCGCGCCTTGTCAGCGCACGAAGAGGCGCGATTGATGTCGTCGATCGACGCGACGCGCAGCACTTCGCCGTTCGTCTGGAACGGGTAGTCGCGGCCGCCAGAGTTCTCGATGTAGTTGAGCATCTCCGATCGAGAAACGCTCTTGCCGCACCCTGAGTTGGAGCAGGTCGTGGTGAGCATTTCCGCGATCTCAATCGCGCGGAATGTCCGCACGACGAGCTTCGATCCGCAGCCTGGTTTCGCTTCGCCGCGGTAGGGGTACTCACCGATGAGTTTCATCCGTCCAAACTTCACCACGATGGAGGTAGGCGGCTTCAGACGGGCGTAAATCTCCTCGTCCGTGAGTGCCTCGCGGAACTTCGGGTCCGCGTCGCGCTCGAACTGTGGGAGAGGGAAAATCGACATAGGTCAGAAGTGTAACGAAGTGGCGCGGAATTCACGCCAAGGTCGTGACGTACACGCGAAAGCAGCGGCACATGTTTGGAGCGGTCGCCGCTGCGGCGGCTTCCTCTGGTGGTGCCCTTCGGAGTGCATCCTCAGAGCACTGGTTCGTGTTGGTGATTCGCGTAATCCACAGCGAGCGAAAGCGGGCACCTGAAGCGAAGCTTCAGCAGCCCGCTCAGTCGTGAGCGCTCAAACACGTTGCGAGCGATTCAACAC
>JBEIJG010000340.1:0-4023 GCA_040380385.1 Phycisphaeraceae bacterium
GACCCACGACACCCACGAGACCCACGACACCCACGAGACAGCCGGCACGCGGACCCGATGCGTCGCGCAATGGAACTCAAGCCCCCGCCGAAGGCGGAACTGAAGCCCCCGCCGAAGGCGGAACTGAAGCCCCCGCCGAAGGCGGAATTTCAATGAACGCGGCGATACGGCTCAACCGTCGACGCGCGATTTTCGCGTGCTGCGCGCGGCACGCTCCTGACGACCCGTTCGCGTTGCTTGCTTGGTGCGCTTGGCGCTCGTGGCCTTGCGCTCCGTGCGCGCGGTGGCGCCGCGCTTGCGCGTCACAGGCAGGGCGAAAAACGCCGCGCAGTACAGGCGACCTTCGCGGCGACCCTTGCGCGAGTCCATGAACTCTTTGATCCCCATCACCATCGCGCGCACGGCCTGAAACTCTTCGTGCGTCAGCCAAGCGTGCTCGATTTTTCCGAGAAGCGCGCGCTCTTCACCACTGCCTGCGAGTTGCCCCGCCGCAGAAGCGTCGCGCGAGGTACGGCTCACGATCTTGACGATCGATTGCACCGTATCGTTGTAGGCCTTGTTTGCTGTGCGCTGACTTGCATCTTTGAACGCGACGCGTAAGTCATCAGCGACCAAGTCGTAAACCTGTTCCGATCGTCGGCCAGTGTGCCGCATACCCGCGGAGACCACGACACCGGTGCGTTCAAGTTTCGCGATGTGTCGATAAAGCGCATCTGCAGGTCGATCGAGCGCCGCCGCGAGTTCTGCGATCGAACACGGAGCGATCATGCGCATCGACTCGATGATTTCGAGGCGGACTGGAGCAATGATCGTTGCCCAAGCCTTCGGCTGCGTGACGTAATGAATGGCCGGACGAGGCATGGCGACAGCGTACCGCGAGAGCGCGAACAACTCCCGCATGCCACTTTTCGCCAGTTTCGGCCCGCGTTTGCGCGTTCGATTGAACCGATACGCTGCGCCGATGCTCACGCCGCGCGCGTTTACGCTCGATACGAACTACCTTGATATTCCGGGCACCGCATCGGCGTACCTCGTCTTTGGCCCGAGCGCACCCGTCCTCATCGAGTGCGGCTGCGCGGTCGCGTACGACAAACTCTGCGCGCAACTCGACGAGCATGGCGTTCGACCAAGCGACCTTGCAGGCATCTTCGTCACGCACATTCACCTCGATCACGCTGGAAGCGCTGGCCACTTCGCACGCGAAGGTGTCCCCGTCTTTGTCCATCCGCGCGGCGCCCGACATCTCATCGATCCCGCACGCTTGATCGCCGGATCACGCGCGGTCCACGGAGCGCGTTACGACCGACATTACGGCGATCCCCTGCCGATCGCGCCAGATCTCGTACGCGCGATCGATGACGGCGCGACGGTTTCGTGCGGCGGGCTCCGCTGGTCTGCGATCGAAACGCTTGGTCACGCGAGGCACCATCATGCGTGGACACTCTCACGCGAACGAAGCGACGCGGCGGTTGATCGCGTCTTCGTCGGTGACGTCCTCGGCATGATCTCTCCGGGCTCATCGCATATCTCGATCCCCGTTCCACCGAGTGATATCGATATTCCTGCGTGGCGTACGTCACTTGCACGTCTGCGCGCCCTTCCGATGGGAATCGACGCCGTACTCACCCACGGCGGAAGCGTCCCGCTGCATGCGCATCTCCAAGCTTTCACCGCGCGCATGAATGAAGAGTTACCGCTCTTGGCGGAACTCGTTGAATTGGCCAAGTCAGACCAACTTGCAGCAGACGCCCGCTATCGCGACTTCCTTCTGCCACGCGCGAAAGCCGCAGGCCTCTCCGACGCGTTGGCTGCACTCCTTCTCGGGAAGGCCTTTCGCGCGATGAATCTCGCGGGAATCGCCGACTCCATCGCGCACGGACGATTCGCGACAAGCGTGTGAGTTGCGCGCTCAGCGCGAATGTTTCACACCACGTGCACACACTCAAGAAATCGCGCCAAATGCCGCGCGATGAACCAGTCGAGCGCGGTGCGTGTCGTGTTCGCGTCAATCCCCCACATTGCAACGCTCGGCTCGAGGAACTCGAGATCCGCGAACACCTGCAATTGCCCATCGACCACATACGCCTGCGGCAAGCGCGTGCCGTAATAGGCGCAAGCCGCATTCGCGCCTGGCTCACCGATCGCAATCGACGGCTGCAACAGCAACTCGCGATCGTTGAGGTACCAGACATCCGTCATCACGATGGGAAGCAGCCGATCGCGCTCGTGGGCGACGTTCGCACGTTGCCATTGACGAATCGCCGCGACCAATCGATTCGCAAGCGGTCGATCGGTGATTTCAGCCCGCGGATGCGCACCTACAACGATCGGTAGCAGCCGGCTCGTCTCGAGGTCCGTATCCGGCGGCACGATTGCCCACGCCGCGTCGATCGCGGAGTCTGCCAAACCTTGCATATGCGGGAGCGACGGCTGCGAGTGTTCGTGCATGTTGGTTCCTATCGGCGCAAACGCCTGACGAGGCACAACACGCGACGGAGTCCGGCGCTTTCATCGTTCTTGCTGCATCGCGAGTTCCGTCCGTGGCTCAGGGTAGGTCCAACTCGACAAAAGCAGCCGCAAAGGCTCCTTTGACGCGGGCATCTCCTCGTCACCGTCTTCGTCCGCTTCGATGCCAACGGAGTCTGCAGCCCCGCGCGCGACCTCCGTCGCAAGCCCTTTCGCGCGCGTTCGCAACCCAAGCCCAGAAATCCCCGATCCCGCCTTCGCACGACCAGTGCCAGGCTTCCCGACAATCACCGGAAGATAGACCGGAAGATAGAACGACCAAATCTTGGTCGGCTTGATCAATCGAATCTCCATGCCCCCGCCCGCGAGAGTCACCAGCACGATCGAATCATCCACCGTCCAAATTTCGCCCTTTCCGTCGCGAATCCAACCGGCACCGATCACGGTTTCACCCCCGAAGAGTCGCGGAAGGTTCAGTTTGCGGCGAATCCACGGATCGCGCACGATGAGGTAGATCCCAACCACGATCGCCGCGAGACCGAGAACAGAAAACCATGTCAACGGCGATCCACTCCGCATCGCGAGAATCGCCTCAACCCAAAACCTTGCGGACTGGACGAGAATCATCAACCCGATGAACGAAGTACCCGCGGGAATCGTGGATGTGTCGAGAATCTCCGGCTCCGGCAGGCGACCGCGCGGCGCGAGCGACTTCGCGAACTTCTCGCGTTGGACCACATCGAAGAGCGCAACATCGAAGACGAGCGCGGGACGCGGCTCCAGTGCGAAGAGCGCCGCGTAGCCTTCTGGGTCGAGATACGCCTTGCGCGACTTGCCGCGCTCCGGAAGAAGCTTTCCGATCGGATCCTCGAGTGCGCGTGTGCGGCGACGCGTCATCGCTTCGCGCTCAACCTTCATCGCGCCAACCATGCCGATCGCAAGCAGCAACGCAACCCACGCGATGATGAGAAAGACGATCAGGCCAACCCACCAGCGGCCACTGGCGGTCGAAAGGCCGACACCCGCACCGATCGCGAGCGCGACCGCGATGACGATCACAGCCACACGAAACGTCCACTTCGCAACGCGGCTCGCCGCTTTCGGCGGCGCTGGCGGCAACCCTGCGAAGACGACGTTGCGCCCCTCGAAAAGCGCTCGCCATTCTTCCGGAACTGTCGCGCTCGTCTGGCTCATCGGATCGGCGTCAAGCGATCAATGGAACAGCGGAAACTTGCCGCAGAACGCGCGAATCTCGCCGCGGACCGCGTCGATCGTCGCCGCATCGCCGGACGTCCCGAGCACCCGATCAATCCACGCAGCGACGAGTTCCATCTCGGCTTCCTTCAGACCGCGCGAGGTGAGCGCGGGCGTGCCGAGGCGCAGGCCGCTCGTCACCATCGGAGGACGCGGGTCGTTCGGAATGCCGTTCTTGTTGACAATGATGCCCGCCGTCTCAAGCCACTTCTCGGCGTCGGCGCCGGTGAGGTCGGCCGAACGCGCGCGCAGATCGACGAGCATCAAGTGATTGTCGGTGCCGCCCGAGCAAAGACGGTAGCC
>JBEIJG010000341.1:0-3988 GCA_040380385.1 Phycisphaeraceae bacterium
ATGGGCGACAAGCTCGCGCTTCGTTCTGGCGAAGAAATTCTCTCACGCGAAATGATGCTGCAAGGCATTCTCTCGATCCAAGCTGGCGACAACCCACGCGCCACGCAGGAGAAAATGCTCGCCTTCATCCCGAACACCGTACGTCGCAACCTCAAGCTCGCCGCGTGAGCGTGCGCCACACGCCCCCGTGAGAAGTGAGAGTCCAGAGTCCTGAACGAAAGACCGCGCTATGAGCGACGCCAAACACGATGCACACGGCAAGAAGGACGCTGGCCACGGGCACGGCAACGAAGGCCACAAGAAGAAGCACGGCGGTCACGGCGGTGGTGGCCACGGTGGCGGCGGTCACGGCGGCGAAGAGCACGAAGGTGCGCCCGAGTGGCTGATCTCGTTCGCCGACATGGTCATGCTCATGATGGGCTTCTTCGTCATCATGTTCGCGATGAACGTGCAACCGAAGGGCGGCAACGCTGGCGGCGGCGGCGAGCAATCAGAGGGCGTGGCGAACGAGCCCGACATCGTGGACTTCGCCATTGCGGTGCGCCGCGCGTTTCACAACGACGTCGATCTCTCCTCGACCGATCCGAAGGATCAGTTGCTCATTCAGCGCATTCTTTCCGAGCGCTACAAGGGCTCCGGCGAGAGCAAGGACGAAGGCACAAAGGGCGCCGATCAGAACGTCCAGAGCGTGCGACCAGCCGACCACTACGGTCAAGGCACCAGCGTGGTGTTCGCGTCGAAATCGGCCACGCTTTCCGACGATGCCGCGAAGGCACTCGACGAACTCGCGCGTCGATACAAGGGTCAATCGACCGTCATCGAAGTGCGTGGCCACGTGGGTGTCGCCGAGAATTACGGTTCCCCCGAGGCAGGCATGACGCTCTCGATTGACCGCGCACTCGCAGCCGCAAAACGGCTCGCCGCGGGCGGGATCGATTGGTGGCGTATCCGCGTCGAAGCCGCGGGTTCGGGCGAGCGCGTGGAAGCTGCACCGATGAACGCCGCGTCGGACGCGCGAAACGCACGCGTCGAGGTCCGCGTACTTGATGAGATCGCCGCTCCTCGTGGACCTGTTCGCCCGGTCGCATCCGCCACCGAGGGTTCAGGCCGCGCAGAGTGAATTGCTTTGCGCATCGATCGAACCTTTTCGCGCCTGCGGGCTTGAAACAAGCGACCCCGGTGGTACTTTCCAGCGTGCACTCCGTGTTCGCGGACTCGCGTTCTCGTGTTCTAGTAACGCGCGAGCCGAACCGACCGCAAGAAACCCCGGGCAACCCCGCGAAAGAACAGACGAGCAACCGAAGAGGAATCAACGCATGCGCGCCGAGAAGCACTCTGTGAGTTTGAATTCGCGTTCTGAAATGCGAGTCCATACGGGCCTTGCCTTGGCCGTCCTCCTCTGCGCCACCCCCGCGCTCGCCGACACTGCAAGCGACGTCCGCTACACCGATCTCCTCGCACGTTTGGGTGCCTCCGCGCCGACAGGTGCTGGCATCGGCGTCGGGCAAGTCGAAGCAAACGAAGGCACCAACTTCACACCAGATCAATCGCTCTCTGAATTCGCCGGAACAGCCTTCACGGTCTCCGGCACGAGCGCTGCAAGTTGGCACGCGACCGAAGTCGGCAAGGCCCTCTACGGAAACTCGCTCTCGATCGCACCGGGGATCACCAACGTTTGGTGTTGGAGCGCGAGTCCGTTCGTGACGTCGAGTTATCTCAAACTCGGCTCCGGCAGCGCGGTTGCTCCGCTCACTCCGCCAACAGGTCTTCGCGTGTTCAACCACTCGTGGATCGGCTCGTTCGGAAGCACCACGAACGACAACGAGGCGCTTCGCCGACTTGATTTCTCGATCAACCGCGACCAAATCACCGTGGTCGCTGGCGTGAACAACGGCGCCGGAAGTGCCGGACAACCGATGATGGCCTATGCGTTCAACGGGATCGCGGTTGGCCTTCCGAATGGCGCGCACTCCAACTCGTTGACACCGACCGGAATCGACGGACCGAATCGCCGCAAGCCCGACATCGTGGCACCCGGGCAATTCACCAGCTTCGCAACGCCAGTCGTCGGCGCGGCTGCTGCGCTCTTGTGGGATACCGCGGATAGCCATCCCTCGACCGTCGGCAACGTGAACGCCGCGCGCGCGATCACCGTGAAGGCCGCGCTGCTCGCGGGTGCACAACATCGCGCGGGCTGGTCGAACGGCGCGCCTGAATCGGGCGCGACGAAGGGTATCACCGCCACGCCGCTCGACCCGCTGTACGGCGCGGATCTCCTCGACATCAATCGCTCGCACCTCATCTTCACTGGCGGTGAAGCGACCGGATTCGCAGCGCCGCAAGCGAGCACTTTCGAACGCCACGCTGGCTGGGATTACATCCCGACCGTCGTCTCGAACACCAGCGTCTACTGGTCGTTCCGCATCCATCAGCCGGTCGACGAAGTCAGCGTGGTCGCGACGTGGCATCGCCTCGTTGCAACCAACTTCACCGCGTGGAATCTGCAAGATCTCGACCTCAAGTTGTGGAAACTCGTCGGTGGAGTTCCCACGTCGATCTCCGGTGCCGCGGGCGCTGGCGTGTACGCGTCGGGCAACGTCGAGTCGAACTCGACGATCGACAACGTCGAGCACCTCTACATCCGCAATCTCGCTGCGGGCGATTACGTGCTCGAGCTGAAGCGGAAGACTGGAACGCAGACCGCGCTCCCGGTCTGCGTCGCGTGGTACATCCCCGAAACGACACCGTCGAATCCCGCAGACTTCGACAACGATGGAACGGTGGGCGCCGCCGACTTGTCGATCCTTCTCTCGCAATGGGGAACGAACGGCTCGGCGGACCTCTCCGGCAACAACCTCGTCGGCGCCGAGGATCTTTCGATCCTTCTCGCCTCGTGGGGTTGAGCTTCTTGCGGGGTGAGCTTCTTGCGGGGTGAGCTTCTTGCGGGGTGAGCTTCTTGCGCGGTGAGTTTGGCGGCTGACTGTGGGGGTGACTGTGGGGATGATTTGGGGCTGACCCAGGTGAACTCGGGCTGATCGCGAACGGCTTTCCATTACCATTCGCGACCCATGCGGCCCATGACGCAACGCATTTGGCTCGCGACGCTCCTTGTGGTCGTCGGAGTACCTCTCGTCTACCCGATCTGGCTCGGTGTCGCGAGCGCTTTCGTCGCGGACGACGGCTCGTTCACGCTCTTTCACGTACTGAACGTCTTCCGCGATCCAGTGCTGCGCGAAGGACTCCGCAACGCGTTCTTGATCGCGTGCTGTACGACCGTTGTCGCGGTCGCAATCGCGCTGCCGCTTGCGATGCTCTCCGCGCGCGCGACGTTCCCGGGGAAGCCCCTGCTCTCGACCTTGATCCTCGCGCCGCTGGTGCTGCCGCCATTCGTTGGCGCCATCGGCATGAAGCAGTTGCTCGGCCGTGAGGGTGCAGTCAACGCGCTCTTGCTCGACCTTCATGCGATTTCGGCGCCGATCGACTTTCTTCACACGGGCGGGTTCTTCCTGATCGTGCTCCTCGACGCGGTCGCGCTCTTCCCGATTCTGTATCTCAACCTTGTCGCGGCGATCGCGAATCTCGATCCGTCGATGGAAGAAGCCGCGACGAACCTCGGCGCTGGAAAGGTGAAGCGCTTCTTCCGCGTCACCCTGCCCTTGATTCGTCCGGGTCTCTTCGCGGGCGGAACGATTGTTTTCGTGTGGAGTTTCACAGAACTTGGCACGCCACTGATGCTCGAGTTCACGAAGACGACGCCGGTGCAGATCTTTAACGGCATCAAAGAAATGGAAGCGTCGCGCCAGCCGTACGCGCTGACGGCCGTGATGCTCGGCGCGACGATTCTTTCGTACACCGTCGGCCGATTGATCCTCGGTGGCAAGGGCCATGCGATGCTCGCGAAGGCGAGCGCGGGCGCTGGGCTCAAGCCGCTCACGGGAAACTCTGGGATCATCGCTGCAGGCCTCTTCGCGATGGTCGCACTGATCGC
>JBEIJG010000342.1:0-3980 GCA_040380385.1 Phycisphaeraceae bacterium
ATTGACGCGAGCGTGCGCGCGCAACCTCGCGAAACCGAAAACTACAGACAACAAGCCCCGCTCTGGCGGGGCTTGTTCTTTCTCGAACTCTGTTCAAAGAACGTCCACGGGAGAGGCCATGAGAGCACACGAGAGGCCACGAGAGGCCACGAGAGGCCACGAGAGGCAACGACCCGACAGCACTCCACATCCTCCGCACGCCGCGATGAAACACGCAACGCATCACTGCGGCCGTACACGCAGACTCACATACTTGAGGTCGGTGTACGCATCGAGTCCGTGCGTGCCGCCCTCTTTCCCCAAGCCGGAATCCTTGCGTCCACCAAACGGCGCTTCCGCCGTGCTCGGTGCGCCGTCGTTTGCTCCGACGACGCCGCAATCGAGCGCTTCGGCAACGCGAAGCAGTCGATCCACATCTTGCGTCATCACGTAGCCAGCAAGGCCGTACGGCACGGCGTTCGCGAGCGCAATCGCTTCGGCTTCTGAGTTGAAAGCCATCGCTGCAACGACAGGGCCGAACGTCTCTTCACACGCACAGAGCATGCTCGGATCAGCGTGCGAGAGAATCGTCGGTTCGTAGAAACGCCGCGAGAATCCAGCAATCTCCCGCCGCTTGCCGCCGACGCGCAACCGCGCACCTCGCGCGATCGCATCGGCGACGTGCGCTTCGACCTTCGCGACTGCCGCGTCGTTGATGAGCGGCCCCATGCGCGTCGACTCAAGCGTTGGATCGCCAATCGCTGTCGCGAGCGCTTGCACCCGCGCTTCGAGCCGTACGAGGAACTCGTCCGCGATCGGCGCGGCCAACAAGAAGCGATTCGCGCAGATGCACGTCTGGCCCATGAAGCGGAACTTCGAGAGCATCGCCTGCTCCACCGCACGATCAAGATCTGCGTCGGCGAAGACCATGAATGGCGCGTTGCCACCGAGTTCGAGCGCCGTCTTGATAAGTCGTGGCGCACATTGCGAGGCGAGAATACGGCCAACATCGGTCGAGCCAGTGAAGCTCAGTTTGCGCGTTGCTGGGTGTGAGATCAGCGCACCCGCGACTGTCGGTGGATCGCCGATTACGACGCTGAACGCTGCCTTCGGTGCGCCTGCATCACGCGCAACGTCGTCGTAGATTCGCGCGAACGCGAGTGCGGAAAGCGGCGTTTCTTCGGCGGGCTTCACAACCTGCGAGCAACCCGCGGCAAGCGCTGGCGCGAGTTTGCGCGCAATCATCGCGAGCGGGAAGTTCCACGGCGTGATCGCAACGGTTGCGCCGATCGGTTCGCGCAAGACGAGCACTCGGCGATCGGCAACGCGCGCTGCTGGAAGTTCGCCCGCGGCGACTTCCGCCGCCGCAGCAGCGTTGTCGAAGAAACTCGCCGCGTACTCGACCTCCCCACGGCTCTCGACAATCGGTTTTCCACTTTCACTCGTCAAAAGCGCCGCAAGCTGCGCGCCACTCGAACGAATACCCGCCGCCAAACGCCGGACGAGCTCAACACGCTTGAGCGTTGAAAGCGCGCGCATCTCGCGCGCTGCAGCAGCGTTTGCCTCCGCCGCGCGCGATGCGAGCGCCGCGCTTGCGCCGACGATGGTCGCGAGCGGCGCATCGGTCGCTGGGTTCACCACCACAAGCGGCGTGGCGTCCCCAGCGACAAATTCGCCGGCGACATAGTGATGTGTTTCCAACTCGTGCATGAGGCCCCGATTCTGCGTGCATCTCACTGCACGCGGGAGGGTCAACTGAGGGTCAACTGAGCGTCAACGCTGCTTCAGATATTCCTCGAGCCGCTCGGCCTTCCGCACGAGGAACGGTACATGCTGTTCAGAAACGCGAATGAACTTCACCAAGACTTTCATCGTCTGGTCGAATTCTTCGGCAAACTTCTGCTGCTCTTGATCTTTCCACGTCCCCTGCAAGGCGCCCATCTTTGCGCCCATGGCGCTGATTTGTCCTTGCAATTCCGCGTTGAATCGGTGCAAGTCTTGGGCGAAGCGGCGGAGTTCTTGTGGGTCTGCGATTGCTTTGGCCATGGGCGCACTTTAGCGCAGAGCCACGCGTGCAATGCTGACTACAACCGATCGTCGCCGCATTCATTTCGCACGCGACGGATCGTTTCTTCCATCATTTCGAGCGCATTCATCGCGGCGCGGAGTTGTTTCTCGATCGGATCGATCGAGCGCTCTTTGAAGGCGCGTGACGTGTCATCGCGCCAATGCTGCTCGACCTTGTACCACGCGTTCATGAGATCACGGTGGGCAGAATTCATCCGCGCCTTGGAATCAGAAAGGCTCATGCCACACCGCCTCCCGCCCCTTGGCCAGCGGATCCGTCGCGACCGATGGTGCGAAGCGCCTCGTCGCGCGCAGCCGCGAGCGCACGTTCATCGGATTCGAGTTCCGCGCGCTCGCGGTCCGCTTGTGCTTCTTCTTCCGCACTCTGCATCTCGCCGCCGCGTCGCATCGACGCGACTTTCGTGCGGGCACGTTCAAGTTGCTCGCCGAGCGTGACGGTGGGCGTCGCGAGATAGGCCTCCAGCGCGAGCGCCATGTTGCGAAGTCGCAAAATGGCGTCGGGAAGATCGCGGTCGATCATGGTCGCGATCGGCGACATCGCACCTTTGAAGAGACTCACGTCACGGTCGAGTGTCGCGAGCCAGCGACGCGTCTTCTCGAGTCGTTCGCGGGCATCCTCGGCACGGCGCTTGGCGCGCTCCACCGCTTTCTTCTCATCGATGACCGACGGACGTTTGCCCGTGCCCATCGTTTGCATTTCTTTGCGGTAGAGCGCGCCTTTCGCGCCAGTCAATTCCTCATCGAGGCGCGGAACCATACGGCGCCAATGCAACATGCGATCTCGTTCAAGCCACACGAACGTCGACTTCACCTCGCTGTCCGCTTCCGCGACAGCGACACCAACTTCCTCACGGAACTTGATGAGCGCCCGACGAAATTCGTCGAGCGCGGCGATGTCGGTGATGTTCGCAGACATGCGTGCGCCTCGATGTTGCTCTCAATCGGTCGACACCCACGATTACTTCGCGCTGTCGAGCTTCTTCGACTTCGACGGATAGAAAAGGAGCATCAACACGAAGCAGCCGAGCGCCATGTACATCGGGACGCTGAAGAGCTTCAAGTAATCCATGCTGCCACCCTCCGACGCGTACTTCGCCACAACGCTCGTTGCAAACAGACTGCCGACGATGATGCCGATACCCACGATGACGAGATTGAAGAGATTCTGCGCGGTGGCGCGGATATCTGGCGTCGTGTTTTCGTCGACCACCATGAAGGCGACCGCGATGAAGCAGCCGAAGCAGAGGCCGTGCAGCGCGATGCCGATGATGACCGTTGGCAGTTCCGGCGCAAACGCAAAGAGTGCCATACGTGCCGCGTACGCCACAATGCCCGTCAAGAGCAGTTGTTTCCGCGAGAAGACCTTCGTAAAGAAAGGAAGCGCAGCGAGCACCGCGATTTCGGTCATCTGACCGACGGTCATAAGACCACCACCGCCAACGCCGAAGATCTGGTTGATCCAGTTCGAGAATGCATCAGCGCTTTCCGAGTTCGCAGCCTTCTGCACGTTGGTCACGAAGTCGCTCGTGAAGACGAAATAGAACTGGTGGATCATGCTGATCGGTACGGCGATCGCGAACAGCACAATGAGGGGACGGCGGAAAATCTCTTGCACACCCTCGAGCCACGCCGTCTTTTCCGTGCCGGATTTGGTTGGCGGCGTGTTTGGAAGCGTCAGGCAGTAGAGCGCCATCACAACGCCGAGGCCGGCAGCGATCAGGAAGCCCACGCCGCGACCTTCGTTGAGCGTCGCGTCGGAGTCGTTGTAGTAACGGAAAAGAACCTGACCGATGGTGATGCCTGCGGCGATCCAGCCGATCGTGCCCCACAGGCGAACCGTTGGGAAGTCGCGGTCGCGATCCGAGAGATTCGCGAATGCGATCGAGTTGGTGAGCGCCATCGTTGGCGCGTAC
>JBEIJG010000343.1:0-3979 GCA_040380385.1 Phycisphaeraceae bacterium
CATCGTGCAACTCTTGCTGCGCTTTCATGAGCCTGATGCTGGCGTGATTGAGGTTGATGGACGACCGCTGCGGGATGTGCCGCGCGTGTCGATTCGCAGTGTCGTCGGACCCGTGCTGCAGCAGCCGTTTCTTTATTCGAAGAAGTTGCGTGAGAACATTCGCGCGGGCGCGTTTGCCGCCGCCGCGCGCGACGAGAGCGTCGAGTTGAGTACGACGATCGCGTGTGTCCATGAGACGATTTTGGCGTTTCCCGAAGGCTACGAGACGGTTGTTGGCGAGAAGGGCATGACGCTCTCTGGCGGCCAACGCCAGCGCGTTGCGATTGCGCGCGCGTTGGTCGCGGAGCCGCGACTTTTGATTCTCGATGACGCGCTGAGCGCGGTTGATGCAGACACCGAGACATCGATTTTGTCGGCATTGCGCGCACGAAAGTCGGTGCAAACCAAGATCATCGTTGCACACCGATTGAGCGCGGTGATGGATGCGGATCTCATCTTGGTGCTCGATGAAGGTCGCGTGATCGAGCGCGGCACGCATGCCGAACTCATCGCGCAACCTGGGCTCTATCGAACGCTTTGGGAGATTCAGAACCACGCAGACGCAGAGTTGGCCGCGGATTTGACAGGCGAATCGGGCGCAGATTTGGAGTCCACGCATGTCTGAAGTGGAACGGCAAGATGACTCACGATCGCGTTTCACACTTCACGTGTGGAAGCCCATCATCACGCGCGCCATGATGGAGCGTCGTGGTGTCGGCATGCTCGTTGGTGGTGGCATCGTGGTCGCTGCGATTGAAACGATGTTGCCACTGATGGTCGGGCGCATCGTGGATGAAGCGCGACGTGGCGACAGCGCGGAGCTCACGTGGCCGATCGTGACGTATGCGGCGGTTTTCGTGGTGTTTGCGGCAGGTGTGTGGACGTTCATCTCTGGCGCTGGGCGAGTTGCTACCCGCACGGCTGACCGGCTGCGCCGAGATTGTTTCGGAAAGCTGCAAACACTCGAGCCTGCGTATTTCGACGTGCGACCAACGGGTTGGCTCGTGTCACGACTCACGAGCGATTGTTCGAAGGTCGCAGGAATTCTCCCGTGGGTCATGCTCGATTTCGCGTGGTGTTCGGCGATTCTCATCGGTGTTGTCACCGCGATGTTTTGGATCAATGAGCGCCTCGCGCTGTGGGCACTCGCGGCGGTGCCCCTGATGGCGCTCACGAGCGCGATTTTTCAACGCTTTTTGCTTCGCGCGGGCCGCGAGGCGCGACGCGTTTCGAGCGCGATGACCGCCTCGTACGGCGAGATGTTGCTCGGTGCGCGCACCACAAAGACGCTCGCTCGTGAAGATGCAAATCTCGCGGAGTTCCAAGCACTTTCGACCGAGATGAACCTTTGGGCGATGCGCGGCGCGATTCTCTCGAGTGTCTACATGCCGCTGATGTCGATGCTCGCCGCCACTGGCGCGGCGCTCGTGCTGTGGCACGGCGCTGCGTGGGTACGCACCGATGAGAAGCTCACGTTGGGCACACTGATCGCGTTCATGCAGTTCGCAGCGCTGTTTGCGCAGCCCGTGCAGGAACTCGCGCAACGCTTCGCGGACATCTTGAGTGCATCGAGTGCAGCGGAACGCATCGCCACGTTGTTGTCGACAGTACCCGCCATTCGCGATCGCGATGCGTCACGTGCTCCTCTGCGATCGGCTGCCGCCGATGGACGAATCTCAGAGTTGCGATTTGAAGCGGTCAATTTTTGGTATCGCGAAGGCGTGCCTGTGCTGCATGATTTCTCGCTCGTGGCGCGGCGCGGGCAGACGATCGCGCTTGTCGGCTCCACGGGTGGTG
This sequence comes from Phycisphaeraceae bacterium, assembly GCA_040380385.1. Lineage (GTDB taxonomy): Bacteria > Planctomycetota > Phycisphaerae > Phycisphaerales > SM1A02 > QWPT01. The sequence continues at coordinate 1,837 of JBEIJG010000343.1, forward strand.
GCAAGTCGACGATCGTGTCGCTCGCCACGCGCTTCTATGAACCACGCGCAGGTCGCATCACGATCGATGGCGTCGAGTACCGCGATTTGCCGCTTGATTGGCTCATTGAGCGCATTGGCATCGTGCCGCAAGTGGCACATCTCTTTGCGGGAACGGTGCGCGAGAACATTCGATACGGCCGCCTCGAAGCGACAGATGCGGAAGTCGAAGCCGCTGCGCGGCGCGTACGCGCGCATGCGTTTATCGAAGGTTTGGAGAACGCGTACGACACGCAAGTCGGTGAGGGCGGCGAACGACTGTCGACGGGCCAGCGTCAACTTGTTGCGCTCGCGCGGGCAGTACTGCGCGACCCTGAGATTTTGGTGATGGATGAGGCGACGAGTTCGATCGATGCGGCGACCGAGCGTCTCGTTCAGGAAGGCGTCGACGAAATTCTGCACGGCGGCGACAGTGGTGGGCGCATTTCCTTCGTCGTTGCGCACCGACTTTCGACGATTCGTCGGGCAGATCTGATCGTCGTCATCGAGCAGGGCCGCATCGCCGAGCAGGGAACGCACCGCGAATTGCTCGCGCGACGCGGGCGGTACTTCGCGCTGTACACGAATCAATTCGCTGCCGATCGCGAGCGCATGATTTTGCATTTGGAGCGTCGAGAAATGAAGGACGCGGAAGAGGCTGCACAGGTCGCGGCGTTCTCGGCGAGTGCTACAAGCGGCGATGAGTGAGCCTTTGCGCAACTGCCCGTATATTGGTTGTCGTGACACTCTTTCTCTTTAGTATCGGTTTTGCGCTCATCATCTCGTTTCTTTGTTCCTTGATGGAAGCAGCGCTTCTCAGCTTGACTCCGAGTCAAGTCGCGGAGTTGTCGCAGAAGCACCCACGTGCCGGCGAGATTTGGCGCGGTTTTAAGAAGCGCATCGATCGACCAATTGCGGTGATTCTCATCCTCAATACGACGGCGCACACGATCGGCGCCTCGGTCGCAGGTGCACAGTTTGACGAGCTCTTTGGCGATCAGTGGATCTGGGTGTTCTCGCTCGCATTCACGTTCTTGATGCTGCAATTCACGGAGATTCTTCCGAAGACGTTGGGTGTGAAGTTCAATCGCCAACTCGCGGCGGTGGTCGCTGTTCCGCTTGCCGTTGCGACGCGTATTGCTGAGCCGTTCGTGTGGCTCTTGCACCTTCTGAATCGACCATTCGAGGGAAAGCGCACGGCGAATGACGCGCCAGCAACGGTCGATGAAATTCAAGCGCTCGCGGCGATGGCGCGCATGACGAAAGACATTGACATCCATCAAGAGCGCATCATCCAAGGTGCTGCGCGGCTTTCGCGACGGCACGTGCGCGAACTCATGATTCCGATTGATCAAGTTGTGATGCTTTCAACTTCACAGTCGCTCGCGAAGGCGATTGTCGCGGCACATATCGATGCGCACACCCGATTTCCCGTGTGTCTTGATGGTGATCGCACGAAGATTCAGGGGTACGTCAACTTCAAAGAGATGATCTACTTCATGAGCACGAATCCGGCAGATCCGACGCTGAAGGGCGTCATGCGGCCGATCACGTTCATTGATGAAGGTTGTCCGGCGACCGACTTGATGAAGGTGTTTATTGATGAACACGAACACATCGCGATCGTGCGCGGAACCGATGGAAAGCCGCTTGGACTTGTGACGCTTGAAGACATGATGGAGGAGTTGTTCGGCGATCTCGGTGATGAATTCGATCGCTTGCCGAAGTACGCGCACGCCATGTCGAAGGGGACTTGGATGTTTGGCGGAGGTACGCCGATGAGCGAGGTGTCTGCGGCGACGGGCGGCGTGCTCGCGGCTTCAAACGCAAACTTCGCGACGTGGCTTGAGGGAGAGATCTTGCAAGAGTTCGGTGTGGCGCCTTCGGGCGGCCAGACGATTCGACGAAATAGCGTTGACGTTCTGGTGCGACGCGTGCGCCGAGGGCGCGTGTTCGAGGCGTCGGTGGTCGTCGGGTGAGTGTGGGACGGTGATTTTCACGGTCGCCGCTGCGGCGGCGACCTTTGGCGTAGATCAGCCCGTCGCGCCTACTCAAAAGCTCCGACTCGCGACGAGGCGTACCAGAGCGAGCGAAAGCGGCCACTTGAAGCGAAGCTTCAACCGGCC
>JBEIJG010000344.1:0-3971 GCA_040380385.1 Phycisphaeraceae bacterium
GCGACCCTACTGCGCTGAGGTCTGGGGGTTCAATTTTCACGCGAACATGATGCTACTCGGCGCCCGTGCTGGTGACTCTGGCCGTGTGTTCATTGACAAGCTTGAACCAAACTACGCGTGGACGATTTCCCGCGAGACCGCTCAAGTTGGAGCAGCGAAGTCGAAGTCAACATTTGATGTGACACGCGATGCCACTTCGAACGCACTGAACGTTTCCGGCCGCCTTCCCGCTCGAACTTCCACCGACGTCGACCTCTCAGTTCACAACACCCCGAGTCTTTTCGCGGAATTGTTTGTGCGAGCGTTGCGAGATCGGGGCATCGAAGTTGCGACGACACGGATCGCTTCACCAAGCGACCCCGCGCCGATTGGTGAGACACTCGGGGTCATCCAGACACCGATCTCAATTGTGCTTGAACGAACAAACACCGACAGCGCAAACCTGTACGCAGAGTGCCTGCTGAAGCGTCTCGGTGCTGCATCAGTCAATGAAGGTGTCACAGTTGGCCCAAACTGGATCGCAGGCTCATGGAGTAACGGCACCGCAGCACTCCGAAACGCCGTTCAAAGTGCGATCGGCCCCTCGGCACAGGGATTCGTCATTGCGGATGGCTGCGGACTCTCTCACTCGAACCGAATCACCTCCGCCGGCAACGCCGCTTGGCTGCGAGCACTTGCATCGGATGCTACGCTCGCGCAACCGTTCCTCCAAAGCCTGGCGCTCGCCGGTAAAACTGGGACCGTGAAAGATCGCTTCAGTCGCCTTGATGGCAATCCTGTGCAAGTCCGATGTAAGACCGGTTACATCAACGGCGTCAGCACTTTGAGTGGAATCGTCGAGGCGCCGGACGGCAGGAAAATCGCCTTCAGCGTGCTCGGAAATAACTTGGAAAAGGTTGGTACTGAACGGGCTCGGAAAGCGCAGGAGTCGGTGGTCTATCACATCGTCGATTGGCTGAATGCGACCTCAAAAGCAGCTCCTCTCACGCATCAGACATCGAACTGAGTACCGACTCGGCGACCGAATCAAGAACACGGACTCGACACCATGGAATTCAGCGCGATTCTGGCTCTCTTGTGCGTTGCCGCGACGCTGTTCCTCCTCGTACGAGGTCGCATCGCGAACGACATTGTCATGGCCGGTGGTATCGGGCTGCTCGTCTTGACAGGTTCGCTCTCCCCAAAGGATGCATTCGCTGGCCTCGCGAGTCCATCCATCATCACGATCGCCCTGCTTCTCGTTGTTTCACAAGGAGTCATCGAAACCGGTCTCATTCAATGGATCGGTCCGGCGCTGTTCGGACGGGCGAAATCCCCCCTTGTCGCGCAAGTGCGCCTGATGCTCCCGGTTGCTGCGATCTCTGCATTCATCAACAACACGCCGCTCGTGGCCATGTGCATTCCAGTCGTGCAGGACTTTGCGAAGCGCACGAAAATCGCCCCAGGCAAATTATTCATCCCCCTCACGTACGCAGCAACACTCGGGGGCGTTTGCTCACTGATCGGAACGAGCACCAACCTTGTCGTCAACGAGATGTGGACGAAGTCCGGCCAAGAGACTTTCCACCTCTTCGATATCGCGCCTGTTGGAGTTCCAGTCGCCATCGTTGGAATCGCGTACATCATCATCGCAGGCCGATGGCTGCTGCCTGAAACCGGGAAGGTGGAACTCGCGAGCACCGATCCGCGAAACTACACCGTTGAGATGGTGGTTGCAGGTGCGCCGATAGCTGGCAAGTCCGTAGAGGCCGCCAATCTCCGAGGTCTTGAGGGGCTCTACCTTGCAGAAGTCGCGCGCGGTGACGAAATCATCGCTCCTGTCGAACCAACAACGCTTTTGCAGGCGAACGATCGACTCTTCTTCGTGGGCGATGTCGCCGCCGTGGTCCAACTGCAGAAGCTGCGTGGCCTCGCGCCTGCGACCAATCAAGTTGAGAAACTCGGTCGCGATCGCTTCCGAAGGTTCCTCGTTGAAGCGGTTGTCAGTGATGCAAGCCCCTTGCTCGGAAAGACGCTTCGAGAGTCGCGATTTCGAAACGTGTATGGCGCGGTTGTGATCGCAATCTCGCGCAACGGTGCGCGCATTGAAAACGTGAAACTCGGTACCGTCACGCTGAAGGAAGGCGATGTACTCCTTCTTGAGACCAAAGAAGCATTCATGAATGCCTATGGATCTTCGCGCGAATTCCTCCTGGTTCGACGCATCGAAGACTCTGAACCCGTCCGTCATGAACGAGCGCCCATCGCAGGATTGATTCTGCTCGGCGTGATTCTGACGGCGACGTTTCAGCCGTTCGGATTTGAGATGTTCCACGCGGCGCTGCTTGGTGCAGGACTCATGATCGCAACAAGATGTTGCACCGGTGCTCAAGCTCGCCGTGCACTCAACGTTCGCATGATTTTCGTCATCGCTGGATCGATTGCCCTTGGGCTCGCTCTCGAGAAATCAGGGACAGCGGCATACTTCGCAAACCAGTTGGTCGCATGGAGCCAGGGCAACATGCTCGCCACGATTGCGTGCCTCTACTTCGCGACGTTTGTACTCACTGAACTCCTGTCGAACGCTACGGCCGCGGCACTCGTCTTCCCCATTGCGATGCAGGCTGCAAACGCCGAGAGTGGCGGGTTTGATCCGAAGTTCGCAGCGATCATCGTGATGATCGGCGCGAGCGCAAGCTTCGCGACACCGATCGGATATCAAACAAATCTCATGGTTCAGGGCCCCGGTGGCTACCGCTATTCTGATTACATGAAGATCGGTATTCCGCTCGGCCTCCTGACGGGCGTCGTGGCGGTGGCTTCGATCTGGTTCTTCGCTCAAAAGTAAACACGGGGATGAACACGGGATATTCCATGCAAGACGCTCGACTCCACACGATGATTCAGGCGGTCGCGAAGGCTGCGATCGCCACCCGCTCTGTTCACGCGTCGACCAACATTGATGGTCTCGCGAAAGAAGACAAAAGCCCTGTCACCGTCGCCGATTGGGCAAGTCAAGCGGTTGTAGCGATCGAACTCTCACGATCAGACTTCGCCGCCGTCGCGCTCGTTGGTGAAGAGGAAGCCGATACGCTTCGCTCGCCCGAAAGTGCCGGACTGCGTGCACGTGTGATCGAGGCGGTGACACGCGCCCTCGGCCCAGTTGGTGAGGACGAAGTGCTCGCAGCGATCGACCGGGGCCGCGGTGCTCCGGACGGATGTTTCTTCACACTCGATCCCGTGGACGGAACCAAAGGATTTCTCAGGCGGCAGCAATATGCGATCTCACTTGCGCTGATTGAGCATGGAGAGGTTGTTGCCGGTGTGGTTGGCTGTCCGAATCTCCCCGCGATGAACGGAAACTACGACGTCGCAGACGCGCATGGAACGCTCGCTTGGGCGACGCGCGGCGGTGGTGCCTTCGGATGTGCTTGCGCAGCGAACGACATTGCGCATGCAAAGCGCTTCACGATCGCCCCATGGACGTCTGGCGCACCAGTTCGTGCCTGCGAGTCCGTGGAAAGTGGGCACTCCAAGCAGGATCTTTCCGCAGAGTTGCTCGCGGAGGTCGGCAGTCCGGGTACCCCTGCGCGGCTCGACAGTCAATCGAAGTACGTCGTCGTCGCCCGAGGTGGCGCGGATGCGTACCTGCGCCTTCCCACGAAGAAAGACTATCGCGAGAAGATTTGGGATCACGCGGCAGGCGCGCTCGTCGCGACCGAGGCGGGAGCGCGTGTGTGCGACGTCGATGGGAAGGCCCTTGATTTCGGGCGCGGGCGTGAACTCAGCGCGAATCGCGGTGTCTTCGCGGGCCACCCTGACGCCGTGGAACAGCTCGTCCGAGCCTTCCGGGCGCGTGGTCTGTAGATCGGCCTTGCAGAGGCGAACTTCGGCGCCGCCAACATCGTTCGCTTACGCGAGTACTTGGCGACTCTTCAGAAGTTCCACAATGTTCTGCGCGAGTTGCTCCGGCGGCGATGCGTGGGATGCCA
>JBEIJG010000345.1:0-3925 GCA_040380385.1 Phycisphaeraceae bacterium
AAGTCGTGTCAGCACTTCATCCACCTTCGATACATCCCGTGCCGAACTCGCTTCGACGAGCAATCTGTAGAGATAGGTGTAGAGCGCGGTCAGTCGCTGGCAGAGTTCTGGCGCTTGCTCTGGACGAAGCGCGTTGATCAATTCCATGAGAATTGCCTGCGTTTTCGTCGTGCCATCGAAGCTCATCTCGAAGTTGCGCGTCTCGTAGCCGCGCTTTGTTTGCTCGGCGAAACGAATCGCGCCATCAATCAGCATGAGCCGAAGCTCCGCGGGGCTCGCGGTCATCACTTTCGTGCGGAGGTACGCTTGTGGTCCGGAAGAAGTCTGCATAGCCATCGGCTCTTTGATCGGCGGTTCAGGTCACTGACTTTCGTCGCGTGATCGACGCTTTGACTGATCGTTGGGGAGTTCAAATCACTCCAACGCGGGCGTCCATCCGTTAGCCCAACATGGCGACATTTGCGGAGAGTGCGCCGAGCGACGACTGCTGCGTCTGCAACTTGGCAAGCGCGGACTCCATCGCAGCAAACTGCGCGACATATCGCGTGCGCTTCGACTCAAGGCGCGCGTCATATCGATCGAGCCGTTCCTTCAAACCATCGAGTTGCTCTTGCATGCCGCGGTCGGCGACCGTCGTGACGCCGTCCACGGAGTTCGTGAGCTTCTTCAGCAGCTGATCGAAGAGATCGCCGAATCCGAGTTTCGAATACGACGTTGTCGTTTGCTCAACTGTGACGCCAGCAACGGGCGAGTTCGATGAGGTTGCTTGGATCTCGAAGGCGGTGAAGAGTTCTTCCACAGCAGCAGGGTCGAGGTCGTAGGCAGTTCGGAACTTCGCCTCGTCAAACTGCAGCTTCCCTTCCTTTCCGAAGCGAATGCCAACCTGCGAGAGATACCGATAGCGGCCTTCCACGCCCTTCGCGGGACCTTGCGCGGTTTGGATGATCTGCTGACGCACGCGTGCGACAACTGGATTTCCGAGCAGCGGGCCCTTCTTCTTTGATTCGTCGTCGTACTTGTCGTAATCACCGATGCGGCCGAGCGCGTCGTTGATCGTTGTCACCAACTGCTTCACACCGTCGACCATGCCGACGACGTTGCGCGCAACATCCACAGTGACAGACGCTCCGGCCTTCTTCGCGTCCACTTCCAAGCCTGACACGACGTCTTTGAACGTGTTGGTCGAACTCGTGTAGAGGAATGCTGTTGCTGGATCGCCGGTTCCGAGGAAGAGCGACGCATCAAGGCCTTCGCTCGTACGCACCATGCCGAGTTCGATCGATCCGGTGTCCATGAGGAGTTGACCGCGCGATCCACCCACCGTCGAACTGATACTCAATCGGAACGGCTGCGTGCCACTGCCCGCGTTGACGATCGACGCCGCAACCGGAATCTTCGCTTCGTTCAACTTGCGAACGACGTCGACGAGCGTATCGGTCGTTTCGAGATCGACCGTCTTCTCGAGCGAACCAACCAAGTTTGCGCCTGCGGATGTCGCTTGCCCAGCGAGACCGAGTCCCTTCGCGACTGCCCCGCTGACATCCGCAACTTTGATCGCAGTCGATGGCGTCCCTGTGTTCGTATCAAACAACTCGATGCCATCGCCTGTTGAGTTGAGTCGCGCTTCGACGAACAGGCCACGCGAGTTGATTTCGCTGATGACGTCATACACGGTCGTTGCACTTGCATCGATGTCCACAATCGAGCTGTCACCGCTTGAATCGGTGATGCGGAATGTGCCCGTACCGACGCCCTTGCCAAACGAGAGCGACGAGAGCTTCGTGCCGAGTGCCACGTGTTGGCGATCAAGATCGCTGCCACGAATGAAATTACCGAACACGGAGCCTGCGATTCCAAGCTTGGTCGCAGCGGTACCGGAGATCGACATCGTTCCGTTGCCACTACCAATGTCGCGCGCGAGCAATCCGCGTCCGCTGTCAGAAACCTCGAGACGCACATCAACGCCGTTGTCTTTGGCTTCGGCGTTGATCGCGCGCACAAGTCCCGCGACCGTGTCGTGCGCCGCGAAATTCGTGAAGTTGAACGTGCTGCCGTTGCGATCGGTCAGCGTGAGTGTGCCAGGTGTATCGATTCCGCCACCACCAGCAAGGCGTGACAATCGCACCGTGCCGACAGCGGCAGAAACACGCGAGCCCGTGATCGATCCGGTTCCAGAAAGTCCGAAGAGGCCGAGGTCGCGCGCAGTGCGTTGACCGACGCTTGTGGCAAACGAAGAACCGTCCGTGGTTCCCGCGAGCACTTCGACCGTCGAACCACCAGCGACCGTGAGTGCGAGGCCTGTGCCACCCGCAGCGATCGATGCGGTCACCGCTCCCGACGTTTGGTCGTTGATCCGTGCGATGACGTCTTCGATCGTCGACGCGCGTGGCGTTGCGACTTTGTTCCGCACGACACTACCCGTGAGCGTGGTCGGCCCCGTGTCAATCGCTCCGGTGTGAATACCCAGGTCCTTCGCGGTGCGATCGAGGTTCGGCCCAGTACCCAACACTTTCACCGGTCCCGTGCCACCCGTGTTGTCCGTGACGACGAAGCCTTTGCCATCACCGCGCAGCGAAACGACCACCTGTCCTGCACCGAGATCGGTCGCGAGTTCAGAGTTGATGCGCGTGAGCATCTCCCCCACTGTTTCCACTGCTTCATCTTGCACTTCGCCGTCGACCACAACGGCGCCGAGATTGACTCCAACCGTGACGCCGGTGGATGTCACGATCTTGAAGTCGTCTGTATCCGTGGTGTTGATCTTGACGCCGAGTCCGTTGTTGAGATCCGCGAGCTTCGTCGAGTTCGAGATTGGTTGATCTTCGCGACCAAGCGAAATGTCGTACGTCGTGCTATCAACTTTGATGCGGAAGTCCACAACGCCGTCGCGCACGAAGACGCCAGTTCCATCGTTGAGCGATGCGAGTGCAGTCGAAAGTCCAAGCTGATTCAATTGCGCGCCGGTGATCTCGCGCGACACGTGTGTGCCGCGGATACCGAGTTGTGTTGCGCTGAGGCCGCTTCCAACGTCTGCAATGACCAGCGAACCTGTACCGCTCGATGCATCCCGAACCACGAGACGCTCGTTCTCGATGTACGCATCGACTTCTGCAGTACTCGAAGAGTTGATGCGATCCATCACATCTTTAAGCGTGACCGCCGTCGAGAGATCAACCGTGTCCTCGCGACCGAGCCCATCTTTGATGGTGATCTTGCCGCGCGCGATGCCTTCTCCACCACGCAGATCAGCGAGCGCGATATCGCGTTCAAGTCCAGCATCGCCCCACTCGAAACTCAAGTTGTCGAGGCCAAGTGGTGTCGCATCTTTTGTTGCGAAACCGCGCGACAGAATCTGACTTGTCGAAACAAGGCGACCGACTGTGAACTGATAGGTTCCTGGCGGAGTGTCCTTTGACGCACGCGCGGTGAGAGAAGTCTCATCCACGCTCGTCGCGGTCATCGCGGTGAAGACATTGCCGAGTCGAAGATTTGATGCAGAGTTGCGCAGGTTGAGGAGCCGTGCGTTGACGTCGAGAAGCGCCGTCTTCGCCGTCTGCAACACGCTGTAGCGCTGTTGGATCGGGAGCTTTCCGCGCGATTCCAATGCCAACAACTGCTCGATGATTTGCGTCGAGTTGATGCCGCTGACGAGTCCGACGCCGGTTGAGATCCCAGACATGCGCGAAAACCGCCTTTCGGGCGTTCCGGGGCAACGGTCGTGCCATCACTCCGGGCGCGATTTCTGCCTCACGCCGCCTCGTTCATCGGCTCAAAGCCATCGCGACCTTGCTCGTTCCCCCGCTTCTCAGGTTGACGCCATCGGGGAATCAGCCGATCGCTTCGGCGGAGTTCGAAGACATCGCTCGCCCAACAGACAAGCACGCGCTGATACATGCGCTGCGCATCTTCGACCTGACGATTCATA
>JBEIJG010000346.1:0-3922 GCA_040380385.1 Phycisphaeraceae bacterium
CCTCTGCGCGCAAGAGTTCAATGTCGCGATCTTCACCGACCGTCCAGTCCGGCGGAAGCCCCGCTTCATCAGGCATCGCGGTTGCGATGCGATGGAAGTATCCATCGATCGTCCCAATCTGCATGCGATGCAGGTCTCGACACAGTGCTTCAAGCACCGCGAGATAGTCGGTCGCCTCTCCAGGGCCGACGACGGATGAGAACTCTTTCCGTGCTTTGGCGCCGGATGCAGAGTCCTCGGCACCCTGCGCCGCATGGGTAAGAATGCGGGCAAGGATTTCACCGGCCGCCTTGCGCGTGAATGTCACCGCAAGAATCGCGGCCGGGCGCGGAGTTCGTCCGGCGCGGCGCTCATCAAAACACCACGCGAGCACTCGATTCGCGAGTGTCCACGTCTTTCCAGAACCCGCGTTTGCCACAAGTATGGAGCGTTTCGGCGACGCAGTACCGATGGAGTTCGCTGTGGTCGTCTGCGCGGCTGTGGTCGTCTGCGCGGCTGTGGTCGTGGTTGTGGTCGTGGTTGTGGTCGCAGGTCTCGTCATACGTCACCTCCCGACGTACCGACAGCTCCGATGCCATCTTCGCCGAGTTCACCGCCCTGCAAGTCCGATTGCCCGAACACCTGACTGCGAAGGCCAAGTCCCCAAACGGCCGCAAGCGGATCTTCGGACGAAAACGGCGTGCGAGGTGCTGGCGCGAACTCCCCTTGAAGAACACCTGTCACAACACGGCGCGCTTCATCAAACGCCGCTTCGAACTCACCGCTCGTACATTCGAGCATGCGAAAGCCACTCTTCTCGGCGCTTGCGGCGAGATTGATGTAACCCAGTCCATCCGTCGCCACGGAGATCTTGTGCCGCCCCTCCGCGAGCAGATACCAATAGAGCGGAAGCTGCAGATCTTTCCACTGCCGCGCACCAATCTTCCTTCCCTTCAAGTGCGTCGCGGTCGGCGTATCGCCAGCCGATCCCGTCTTGTAGTCCAGCGCGCGCCAGGCACCTGTTTCGCAATGCTGATCAACGCGATCAATACGGCCCACCAGACGGAGCCCGCGCGTTGGATCAACGGATCCGCCTGCGGCCGCGAGCAAGAGCGGACCGGTGTGCTCGTCAAACCCGAGTTCGACATGGCGAACCTGCCAGCCGGCCTTGGCCTCCTGCACTTGCAGTTCAGCGAATCGCCGCAAACGCGCGCGAAGGATCTCGATTTGCACCCGCACCGCTGGAGCTGGACGTGCGGGAAGGACGCGCTTCATCGACGCATCGAGATGCGCGAGCACCGAACGCTCGATCTCGTCGCGATCTGTCGTCGGCTTTGACAGCGCGACCTCCTCGCGCCCCCACGCCTCGACGGCCTCATGCAGCAAGTTGCCAAAACTCCGTGCATCGAGTTCAGCCGCGCTCTCGTCCAAACTCTCCAGTCGCAGTCGCGGATCGTTCTGCAACTGGAAGAGGTATGGACACTTGAGATAGGTTCGGAACGCAGTCACCGAGATCGTACGAAAGACGCTGCCATCAACCTTCGGGCGAACCGGGAACTCGATCGATGTACCCGCGTTTGCCACAACGGGCTCGCGCTCCCGCTCGGACGGAAAGAGCCGCGCGATCCGCGCTGGAAGCGAGGAAGGTTCAACTCGTAAAAGATATCGCGAAGGTCGCAGAGGATCACCCGACGCAGATCGTTGCGGGACAACGAACTGCACGCTCGCCGCGAGCCCCGCCGCGCGACGCGCGCGCGCACGGTGGAGAATCCCGTCGAGAATCCATGCATCTCGTGCCGCACGACGATGACTGGAAAGCAGCCCGAGTTCGCGGCGGACTGGATCCGGAAGCAGCGTGTCGGCAACGTCACCCTCAGGTACGACTCCATCGGCAAAGCCCGCGAGGATGAGATGTGGTTCATCGGCGATGCCTGCGTCAAGCCATGGAATGATGGAGATCCCGTACTCGCGACCAACCCCACGAATCTCGGTGCGGTCGACGACCGTTCGGATGAGACGAACGACCTCACTGCAAGAAACGGCCGTCGCAAATGCCGCGGGGACCTCCGCGAATTCATGCAACACACGATCCAGCACGTGGATCGTCTGTGCACGTTCCTCTGCGAAAGCGCCGCTCGCATCCTCTCCCACGACGGACTCAAGGAACGTACGCAACGGGCGCGCCCACTCGTTCAGCGGGCGTGCCTTCTCAAGTGGCGCGACTTGCGCGGCAATGGCATCTTGAATCGCCTTGAACCCAGATGACCCGCGTGCATCCACCACGCCGTCACGCCAACTTTCGGCAACTGTCGCGACGCGGTAACTCGCGAGATCTCGCTCTGCGCCCGCGAGCCCAATCGCGCGCGCAACATCTGGGTGCCGGATGTACGCCGCGCATGCGTCCATGCTTGCATCGCCAAGCAGGGATTCAAGCCGAGCGAGCAGCGTGCCAAGCCGCGTTGCCGAGAAAACGCGTGCATCGACTCGCGATGCCCGGCTCCCGACCTCGCCAATCGCCCGCTCGATGGCGCGGCGCGACTCTTCGTCCGGAGCCATGACGGCAATTTCGTCGCTTCGACGAGGCGCGGGAATGGAACGAAGCGCAGTGACGACCTCCATCGCTGCATCACTTGGCCCCTCACCAACGCGAATGGCGGTGTGCGCGATAGCGTCTGTGCCGAACGTGTGAAAAGCCCAACGCTTTTGCGACGGAAAGCCCTCACGATCGAGCACTGACTCGCGCAGACCATCACCATGGCGACTCTGCACGGCCCCTCTCCCCACGCCGCTCGAGGACACGTCGATCGAGGACGCGTCGATCGAGGACGCGTCGATCGAGGACGCGTCCCCTACTGAAGTCACCTCGAGTGAAGCGACGTCTTCGTCGACTCGGTGCACGCAGAGTTCGATCGAAACACCTCGCGCTTCGAGTACCCGAAAGAGCGCACGGTGAACCGGCTCCGGATCGGCGAAGAGAATGACCATGCGGTCGAATCCAACACTCGACGCAACCCGTGCCGTCGACTGGGCGGAGTCGCCCACAGGTGCCCGACCGACTTCCTTCCATAGTGCGTCACGAAACGCGTCATCACGATCGTCGACGCGTGCGGCGTCCAGCACCTCACATCGAACTCGCGCACACGCTTCCAATGCCTCCCAATGTTCGACGAGGCGCGGATCCCCCGATATAGCCCCCGATACAGCCCCCGATATCGGTTTGGATGCCAACGCAGCCCGCACCGATGCGAACGAGTGCATCGCCGAGGCGACTTCTGCGGAGATCTTCGCGAGTCGAGCCGCGATACGCGGCCGCAAGCGATCGGGCAACTCTTCAGGACTCCCAAAGGCGGCCGCAACTCGCGCAAGAAGCGCGCTGTCCGTCGACGCGATTTGCTCAAGTGTCTCTCGCCAACTCGCCTGCGCGCCGACGCGAGAGAGCATTGGACGAGAAGGCACGATGCATCGGCCAAAGAGCATGAGCGGCGTGACGATGGTCGGCGCCTCAAGCACGGTGCCTTCCGCACGCGCGGCTTCGAGCAATCGCCGCTCGACAGCGCGCGCCAATCGCCCGCTCGGAACAACAAGCATGGTTCGTCCGAGCGAAAACTGAGCGCCCGATCGAGCGTTGCATCGTGGGTCTTCGCTCGACGATTCCGCCGACCCGTTGAGGCCAGTGACTGCGTCTCGCTCGAACACAGGGCGACAGAGCACCTGCGAGATCGCTGCAGAAAGCGGGCGCGTCGGATCAAGACGCAGAACTTGACGGTCCACTTGACGCATCACGTGACGCATGGCCTCCTCATCCCCAAAACGTCATCTCTCAAAGCTCATCCCACTGAAACTCATCCTACTGAGCCTCATTGCACTGAGCCTCATTCCGCTGAGCCTCATTCCGCCACGATTGGACGCGCGAAATCGCTCGGCGGCGAGTCGCCGAAGTGGC
>JBEIJG010000347.1:0-3921 GCA_040380385.1 Phycisphaeraceae bacterium
CATCGTGAGCGAGCCGTACGGCGAGATCCTCGGAGCGCACATCATCGGCGAAGACGCGTCGGAGCTCATCGGTGAGATGGGTCTCGCGCGCCGCGTCGAGGCGACGATCGAGGACATCATCTCGACCGTGCACGCGCACCCGACGATGCACGAGGCACTGCACGAGGCGGCGCTCGCGACGGAAGGCCGCGCAGTTCACGCGTAAAACGAGGTGCGACCTCGTTCTGGTTGGTCTCGTCGCGAGTGCATCGCGACGGGACGAGTTGCGACATTGAAGGCTCACGTCATCCATTCCGCAGACTTCGGCTTCGCCTCCGTCGGCGGGCACTCATGACAAACGAAGGCTGACGTTGGTGAAGTCCACACCAAAGGTCGTCGCCGGAACGGCGACCGCGAGGACAACGAGCACTCGCGACTCGCTTCGCTTTCGCTCGCTCTGGCACGCCTCGCGGCGAATGAATCGCCGCGGGCTGCGGTTCGCTGTTGACCCCTCACGTCACCCGTTCCGAAGTCCCGACTTCCGTTTTCTCACATCAACACCCTTGCTTCGATGCGTGAATCCTCTCCAATGGGGCACCCGCGCCACATCGCCGTCGGGCGATGGCCCGGTTGCGCCCTCGGAGGACATCATGCGCGAATCGCGTCGTCTACTGCCGTCCATCCTGCTCGCCATTCTTGGTGCAGACGTTGTACCGATGCCCGAAGCATTCGCGCAGTCCAACGTCGGACTCCGATGGGGGTCGACCGCTCCAGCAAACTGCGGGGAATACACGAACTTCGGTGAGGTTGTTTCGATCGCGCCCGGTGCGTTGTTCTCGCTCGCATTGACCGCCAAGGGCGAAGTCGTCATCCGCGAATGCAACAGCGAGCCGGCAAACTGCGAAGTGCCAGCCGATCTGGGGACGGTGATGGCGATCGCATGCGGATACCAGCACTCGATGGCGCTGGAGACCACTGGCACCGTGCGTGTCTGGGGAGGGGCGTACGCCGATGAGCTTCAGCCACCCAACGGGCTGACGAATGTGGTCGCGATCGCGGCGGGCTATGAGAACTGTCTCGCGCTCGAAGCCTCCGGGTCGCTCGTCGCATGGGGTGGTCCGGGAGAACTGCAATCACCTCCCTCGGGACTCTCGGGCATCACTGCGATCGCGTCGTGCATGCAGCGCCACGCGGCGCGGCGAAGCGATGGCACCCTCGTCTCGTGGCCCATCAATACCCTGACCGACGCAGTTCCCGCGTCCATCGGAGCGACATCTGATTTCGCGGTGGGCCAGAACCACGGCATCGCGCTTCGCGTGAACGGAACAGTCGCGTGCTGGGGCGCGGCGAACCTGCCGCAGGTGCAGGTACCCGGCAATCTCGGCCTCGTATCGGCGGTCGCCGCAGGCGACGCGCACAATGTCGCCCTGCGCGCGAACGGCACCGTCGTCTGCTGGGGCGCAGGCGGGAGCGGTCCGAACAGCCCGCTTCTCGTGCCACAGGAGGTACGAAACGTCACATCCATCTTCGCCGGCGGCGGCAAGAGCGCCGTCATCATGCCGCTCGTCGATTGCAATGCCAACGGAGAGCCGGACTCGTGTGAGATCCGGAACGGCACGCTCGCCGACTGCGACGGCGACCTCCTCCCCGATGGGTGCGGAGATTGCGACAGTGACGGTATCGCCGACCCAGTCGCGATCGCCGTTGGCATCACACAAGATTGGAACGGGAATGGAATTCCGGATCCGTGCGATGATGCACGAATGCTGGTCTTCCGCGATGCAGATCCCCTTCCAGTCGATCTGATACTCGTTGCCGACACCTCCGGATCGATGCTTGATCTCATCACGTTCTGCACGGCGGTGCTCGCACCGGTGCGGACGACGCTTGCGAGCGAGTTCGACCTTCGCTTGACATGGTTCAACGTCGCCGACCCGACAGTTTTCGATGAGTCGCTTGGTGACGAAGTGAACGTCTTCTGCGGTCCGGCTACACCCGGACGCTACGAAACGTTCGTCATCAACTATGGAACCGAGGAGCCGTGTCTCGACTCCGTCGTCGTCGATTCCGACGAAGACTGGGGGCCAGGAACCTGCGTCGTGATGAATCCGACGTTCACGATCGGTCCGAGCAGCGCGCCGCTCTGGTCCGCACGCGAGGCGATCGCGATCGCAATGCCTCTTTCGGACGAAGGGCCGGTGCAAGGCGGCACGGGTGAGAAAGGATGCTCCGCGGAGGATCTCCTGAGCAGAGATCGCATGATCGAGCAGGCCCGGCGCTGGGCTGTACCGATCGTGCCCGTCGTCTTCCCTGATTCGTTCGGCGGCCCGACGCCCGCGTGCGTCTATTCAACCAATCCCGCGACACCCGGAATCATGAACGAGATCGCGGCCGGCAGTGGCGGAAGCGTGGTCAACGCAAAGTTGCTCGGGACAGATGCCACCGCGAACGCGGCGATCGCCGCCGCGATGATCACGCAGATCCGTGACGCCATTCGAATTTCGCCCCGGCTCCTCTGCACCGGCGACACCAACGGCGACCGCGCGGTCAACGCACTCGACATCGCTGTCGTCCTCGGAGCCTGGGGCACTGCAGGCGGATCCGCGGATCTCAACGACGACGGAATCGTCAACGCTCAGGACATCGCGATCGTGCTCAGTGACTGGGGATCGTGCCTTCCATGAGGCAGCATGGGTGAGGTCGACTCGAATCGTTCACCCACGCACAAAGCCGCTCGGCGGCTCGTTGCGCAGTGACGCGATGAGATCAGTGAGCGCGCGTGGGCGCATAGCGTTCTCGCGTACATCCACACCGACATCGAAACGGCGCGCGATCCTCGCTCCATGACCGTGCACGTGCCCGTGCAGGTGGAAGCCTCCGTTCGGACGCCCCTGCCACTGGTCGATTGGGTAGTGGAACATCACGATCCGCTCGTCGACACCCGCGATTCCGCGCGCGCTGATGATGTCGTCGACCGATTCAAAGAGTTTGTCGAAGCGCTTCTCTCCTTGCGGGTCGTGATTGCCGCGCAAGAGATAGATGCGCTTACACGCGATGCGATCGCGGAGTCGTTCCGCGTGCGCGAGTTCGGTTTCGTCCCACGCGCGTCCGCCGCCTTTCACCATGAAGTCGCCGAGATGGACAAGGACATCCTTCGGACCAACGACTTCGTTGATCGCGCCAATCAGCGCGTCATCCATGGCATCGACCGACTCAAACGGCCGACCGAAAATCGACAGCGCTTCCGCGTGGCGAAAGTGCGTGTCCGCCGTCACGAAAATGCGGCGCTCGGTCTTGACGAGTTCCTTCGCGGTCGACATCACGGCAAGGTAGCCGCCGAACGCGGCCCGTACCATGCGCGCCATGCGCACGCTCGCCAATCTTGCCGTTCTTGCCACACTCGCCTCGACGCACACGTTCTTCGCGACCACGCTCTGCGCGCAGCAAGAACTCCCCCGCTACGGCGGCGTCAACTTGGTCAACGAAACGCCGGAACAACACGACGCGCGCATGCAGTGGTTTCGCGATGCGAAGTTCGGCATGTTCATCCACTGGGGTCTCTACGCAACCGCGGCTGGTGAGTGGAACGGGCGTCGCGTGCCCGGTATCGGCGAGTGGCTTCTTTCGAATGCGCAAATCAAGCCCGAGGACTACGCGGTCTTGCAGAAGCAGTTCAACCCCGTGAAGTTCGACGCGAAGGCATGGGTCGACATCGCGAAGAACGCTGGGATGAAATACATCGTCATCACGTCGAAGCATCACGATGGCTTCTGCTTGTGGGATTCGGCGCTCACCGATTGGGATGTTGCGAATTCGCCGTTTGCGCCGCGCGATCCATTGAAGGAACTCGCGGACGCGTGCACGGCCGCGGGCATTCGCTTGTGCTTCTACCACTCCATCATGGATTGGCATCACCCCGACTATCTCCCGCGTCGCACGTGG
>JBEIJG010000348.1:0-3917 GCA_040380385.1 Phycisphaeraceae bacterium
CACATCGACAACGATCGATACGGAACGAAATCTCAGCGCGAGCAGATCGACTTGATTCAGCGACTCAACAAGGAGCGGCTCAAGCGCGAGAAGGAAGATCGCGAGCTTGAGGGCGTGATTCAGAGTTACGAACTCGCGTTCCGCATGCAGGCCGAGGTGCCCGATCTGGTCGACTTGTCTGATGAGAAGAAGGCGACGCTCGACATGTACGGCATTGGCAAGGAGCCGACCGACGGCTTTGGACGTCAGTGCCTGCTCGCGCGACGCCTCGCGGAGAAGGGCGTCCGATTCATCGAAGTGAGCCACGGCGGTTGGGATACGCATCGCAATCTCCGCGACGAACTCGCGAAGCAGTGCGGCGAAATCGACCAACCGATTGCGGCGCTCCTTGCCGATCTCAAGCAGCGCGGCATGCTCGACGACACGCTCGTCCTCTGGGGCGGCGAGTTCGGTCGAACGCCCTATGCGCAGAACGGCGACGGCCGCGATCACAACGCGAAGGGCTTCACGATGTGGATGGCGGGCGGCGGCGTCCAAGGCGGACTCAGCTACGGCAGCACGAACGAGATTGGCGATACCGCCGTCGACGGCGTGATGGACATCCACGACTGGCACGCGACGGTGCTGCACCTTTGCGGCCTCGACCACGAGCGCCTCACCTACCGCCATGCAGGCCGTGATTTCCGCCTGACCGACGTCAAGGGCAAGGCGAACACGGCGATTCTGCGCGCGTGAGACTTTGAGCGGAACACCCACGGTGCACGGCACGTGCCGCCCAGTGCCTGGCACTGCATGGCACGTGCCGTGCACCATGCATCGCCCACCACTCCTCAGTCTCCAAACTTGTGTCTGCCCCCGAAACTCGCGACACTCCTCGCATGAGTTTCGAAGAGGACGAGTGGACAGTCATCACCAAGGACTCGAACGGAAACGTCCTGAAGGACGGCGATTCCGTCGTGGTCATCAAAGACCTCGATGTGAAAGGCGCGAAGACCACCATCAAGCGTGGAACGATCTACAAGAACATTCGAACCACCTCAAGCGCCGAGGAGATCGAGGTGCGCGAGGGAAAGCAAGTCTGGGTACTCAAGACTTGCTTCGTCAAGAAGGGTTGAATTCTCATGTCGACCATCGCTGGCCTGACCCCTGAACTCGACACCGCGGTACGGAATGAGCTCCGCGACGGCGAAGAACTCTGGTACGCAGGTATGCCTTCGCCATCGCGCACGGCTCGCAAGATGTGGCCGATCGCGATCTTCGGGCTTTTTTTCGGCGGTTTTGCTGCGTTTTGGATTTCCGCTGCCGCATGGGGAGTGTGGTTTGGAAGTGGCGGGAACAAGTCTCCCGGCGTTTTCGTGCTCTTCCCCCTCTTCGGCCTGCCGTTTCTCGCTGTTGGTGTCGGCATGATCTCATCGCCATGGTGGACCGCACGCAGCGCGCGACGCACCGCATGCTGTGTGACGAGCCAACGCGCGATGCAGCTCCAGCATGGAAGTTCGATCAAGGTGCAGTCGTGGGCGCCTCGGGATCTTGATGAGATCTCGAAAGTGCTCTATGCCGACGGGACTGGGACGCTGACTTTCGCTTCGTCGCTCGTACGAGGCTCAAAGGGCCGCGTTCGCTCTGTTCCGCAAGCTTTCCACGGCGTTCCCGATCCTCGCGCTTGCGAAGAAGCGCTTCTGGCCTTGAAGGCAATGACACAGAACGGCGCGCCCGCCTCCGCGTGAGATTGGTTCCGGCAGTGCACGGCACGTGCCAGGCACTGCCAGACACTGCATGGCACCTGCCGTGCACCCTTTCAAAGCGATTTTTCGCAGCGCTTCCGCCCCGCAAAGAGAACCCGCACTTCGGGATCGACCACGACCTTGACGGGCCTGAATGACGTCGCGATGCGGAACGTCGCGGGCTCGTCATCCTTCAATCGCACGGTCACGTCCTCGAAGGGCGCCTCCTTCAGCCCCCTTCCATCCGCGGGCGGCTCCACACCCGGTTCGCCGTACGCGCGCACCACGACATCGAATTCGCCGCCGTTCTTCGCGAGGTTGGACAGCGTGCCCTCGACGACGAACGCCGCGGTGGCCGTTCCTCCGGCGTCATCGAGCGCGACCGACGGTTCGCCGAGCTCCAGCTCCGGCAGCCTCGTCCCAAAGATCCACTCCGCGACAAACCGGTCGAAGGTCGCCGCGTCCGGCGCATGCGCACGCAGACTCTCGACCATGTCCTCGATCAGCGGGAAGTCGAGGCCTTCCGGCGTCTCGACGCCGTTCTTCCACCTGTCGACGAACGCACGCAGGCCCGCGACCATCGCGTCTTCACCCATCTTCTCGCGCAGCATCCAGAAGACAAAGCCCGCGCGGTTGTAGGTGACAACCTGGTCACCTGGACGCGTCCCGTCGGTGCGGTTGATCGAGCGCTCGTCGTCGGGGCTTCGACCAAGAACGTATGCGCGCTCCCAGCGTCGGCGAAGCGCCATCCCCTGTTCTTCGCCAAGCTCATGATGTACGAGCATCAGCGCGCTGAACTCGGCAAGACCCTCGCTGATGATGTTGCCGCCTGGGCCCTTGCCCGGCATGACGATGTTGCCCCACCACTGGTGCCCCGACTCGTGCGCGACGATGTAGAACGCGACATCGAGCGCGTTGGATTCCTCGGTCTCCGGAGGGGCGCCATCATCGAAATCCCTATCCGGGTCTTCCTCGCCACCGAGCGGCTTCGCGAGGTAGCCGATGCCTTCGGAGAACGAAATGTTGCCGGGGAACCCCTGCGCATAGCCCGCAAGCCCCGGGAACTGCGTCACGCGCAGGTTCGTCCACGGATACTCGCCAAACCACGCTCCGTAGCTCTTGCGCGCGGCGGCGAGCGCCTTCACCATCGTGGCGACGTTATGCGGCGTCCGCCGCGAGAAGTAGACGCGCGCGCCGTCGCCCTCCTTCGAGTCGAGCGGACCGCCGACGATGTTGAAGAATCGCACGGGGTGCTCCGTCTCCCACACGGTGCGCCTACGGCCATCCGACTCGGTCGACTCCTTCTCGACGCCCACGACATTGATGACCCAATCGGACGGGCCCTCGACCGCGAGACGCACGTCGGTTTCCCATGCGGGACCGAACGCAGGATCAACGCGCGACTTCCAGTGGTCGAGCGGATACTCGCGCGCATCGCGGCGATTCTCCGTGTCGATGCCCACGCCCTCAACGAACCCGACGACGGGCAGGAAGCTCGGGCTGAAGCTCGTCAGCACGACGCCCGACGGAAGCAGAAACTCGCTTGCACCGGCGCCCGAGCGCGACCATCCGCGCGGAAACTCGCCCTTCAGCTTGAACGAAATGGCGACGGTCTCGTTGCGCGCGAGCGGCTTCGATGGAATCACCACATAGAGCCCATTGCGGTTCTCGATCGCGGGAAGCGGCTGGTCGCGCTTCTCGGGATCGGTCGCGACGCCTTCGACCGTCCAATCGCTGGTCGTGAAGTGCGAGCCCACCGTGATCGGCACCTCCGCCATCGCCTTCATGTGCGGATTTCGCAGCACGTAGGTGGCGACGACCTCGAGCGAGCGCGTCTCGGGATAGATCTTCACCTCGCCGTCGACCTTGTCGAGCGCCGGAACGGGCGCGTTCTCCCATGTGCTTGAATTCCGCCTCCAATAGGCCTTCTGCGCCTCGCGTTCGGGCGCGCCTTCGTAGCCCGATCGCACGGCGAGCCCTGCGAAAATCGCGATGCCGGCAACAGGCAACGCCGCGAGTACCGGCACGATCGACGCCCGGAAGAGCGGCCACGGCTTCGCGCGGTCCGCGACGGCGCGGATGTCAGGGAGCCGCCGCGGCCAGAGTTCGAGTGTCGCGACGATGAAGAACGCCGCAAGCGACAGCATGAGTACGCGGTTCACGACGATCGCGTCCCACATGAAGGCAAGTCGG
>JBEIJG010000349.1:0-3908 GCA_040380385.1 Phycisphaeraceae bacterium
CCGATGTGAGATGCGCGGTGGTGTCGACGAGCAGCGTTGGTGATTCGCACGTTGCATCGGGGTCGACTGAAATCGGCGACCAGTTGTGCTTCATGCCGCGCGGACGGATGCGCCAATCGTTCGCGTGTGCCCAGTTCGCGAGCGTCACGACGTCTTGCGGCGACGCCGGAGTGGCGGTCCAGATCGCGTCGATCGAAATCTCACCCGACCAGTTGCGATACGCCTGCTTGAAGACGGGAATGCCCTTGGGGAAATTCGGCGGCTCGGGACATCCACCCTTGCCGGTGTGGGCCATCGACATTCCCGGCAGCACGCGGAACGCGGGGAGCCACATCGCGGCACCGAGCATCGCCGAGGTCTGAAGGAAGGAACGACGAGATGGGTCGTGGGGCGTATGCGCGGGGTCCATAGCGAAACAACAGGCCTTCTGATGCGGGTGATGCGCGACGCGCGCGGTGAGAGTGCCGGAGGGTGTCTCCGGTGCGGCACGTGTCAAGAGAGAGCGAGGAATCAGGGCCGAATCCATCGGAGCGCGGGAGCGCGCCGCGGCCAGCCGCGGGTTCTCGGTCGCGACAAGAGGGCTTTATAGAGTCAGAGGGCTTTGTAGAGCGACGCTCGGGGTCACGCGAAGCTCGGTGTGGTTGCGACGAGCTGATGGAACGACGCGGAGAACTTCGCGCACGATCTCGCCTCACCGCGCCGGAATCGTGAGCACCGGGCCCGGCGCGGGCGCACCCGACTGAATGCGGCAGAGTTGCATGAAGAGCGCGAGCGTGTCTTTCGAACGAACGTCGTCGTTCGCGATGCTGTAGTACCAGCCCGCGTACTCGACCGTCACAATCGCGTCGATCGACGGCTTCGCGGCCGCGCGAATGTGAAGGTCGTTGCACGTACTCGCGGCAGTCGTCCAATCGCGTTGCGATTCGGGAACCTCAATACTCTCCGCTGCTTCGAACATCGCAGAGAAGAGCGAGCGCAAGCGAAAGTTCTCAAGCCCGATCGTCTTACTCTCGACCTTGAGATCGAAGCCTCCGTCCGCGCGCTTCACAACAGCAAGTTGCCCAACGGCCTCCGCCGCGACGAGCGTTGCAACAAACTCTTTGTACTCATGGTTCGACGGTGACTTCGGTCGCGCCGAAAGAAGTTCCTCGCCCGTCGGCGTCACACTCTCGACGAGAAGATCGCAGAGTTTCTGCACCGGCCAACCGGCACGAAGCAGCATGCCGAAATGCGACGGAGGAATCTCGTTCATCAACTGTTGCACATACTGTTGGCCCTCAACGGGTGTGTACGCGATCGTCGGTTTCGACGAGAAGGTGTACGTGCCCGTCACTCCGATGAGTGATTGATCGCCTTGCTGCGCGGTGGCGTCTGCGCCGGCTGAGACGGTGTTCTCGTAGGACGCCGTGAGCGATCCGGCTTGTAGGAAGAGCGGCGCCTCGCGGAAGCGCATGCGTACGAGATTGAGCAGCATCTGCTCGTTCTGGCTGCGCTGAATGATCGTGTTGAAGTCGGTGAAGTCGGCGCGCAGCGTTTGTTTCGCCACTTGGCAACCGCTTGACGCGAGGCCGAAGGTGAGGCCGAGGGTGAGCACGGGGGTGAGCGCGAGGTTGATTGGTCGCGCGTGCCTCGTGAAACGTGCGGCTTGAGCCGTGGAAGCGGGGGTGTGCTTGTTCGTCTGCATGTGTGGCCTGAGGCTGCGTCGGAGGACGCGCGTGCGCCTCACTGTACTTGACGCTGTTTCAGGCCGTTTGAACACATCGTCGTGCACGGCGAGGCCGTCGAATTTCTGTCGAATCAAAGCGCAGCGCGCTTTCTCTTCGCGAGGGCGCTTGGTGCGAGTTTCTCGCTGCCTTCCTGCCGCTTCTTCGCTGCCTTACATTGTGGAGATGTCTCTCCGCATTCGTTCCATCGAGCCGCGCGACCTTTCTGAAGTGCGCGCTGAACTTGAATCACACTGGCATTCGCACCAGATCTGGTCGCTCGGTCGCTGTCATCAAGCAGATGCATTGCCAGGTTTTGTTGCTGAGGTTGTGGCTGAGGACGGGAGCGCGGGCGTATTCGCTGGCCTCGTCACGCTCAACATGGATCCTGGCGCGTGGCAGTGTGAGGTGATCACGCTCAGCAGCCGCGGCAAGGCGCCGGGCACGGGTGCTGCGCTCTTGGCCGCGGCCGAACGCTACGCGCGCGAACGCGGCTGCAAGCGCGTCTATCTCACCACCACCAACGACAACACCGCCGCCATGCGCTTCTACCAGCGCCAAGGTTGGCGACTCGCGGCGCTCCATGCCGGAATCGTCGATCGCGTGCGGAAGTTGGTGCCGGATCTCCCGCGTACCGGCTTCGATGAGATCCCAATCCGCGATGAGATTGAGTTGGAGCGCTGGTTGGTCGACGGCGTTGAGTGATGCGAGGCTTCTCGAGCGTTCACGAGCCATCACGAGCCATCACGAGCCATCACGAGCGTTCACGCTCCATGCATGCGGCCACCGTGTGCGGTGTTTCGACCGAAAGCACGCCGTGTGCGCGGTACGCTTACCGTGCATGAGCGATGCCCGAACTCCACCAACTGCGCCGAGCCAAGTACCGTCGGTCGATCAAGCAGTCACGCGCGATGCCCGCGCGCAGCGACCGACCGTTGGCAGCGCCCTCGCGCTCTGTGCTGCATCGTTCGGCGTGATGGCACCGTGGCCACTCTTGGCGATCCTCGCCACGCAATCTTTCTTCGAGACTTGGAACGAAGCGGTGCTGCTCTTCGGTGGTGTCACGGGGATACCACTCTTGATCTTCGCGCTCGTCGGCCTCTCCGAAACTGCGTTCGTATCGATGATCCTCATCGTGTGGTTCGCCGCGATGCTCGTGCCTCACTTCTGGTTCGCGCGACGTGTGCACACGAGAAATGCCGTGGGCGTGCTGCTCGGTTTGCAAACGGGGTTTTCGTTTGCGCAAGCGGCGCTCGGCGCGCTGATGGTCGTCGGTAAGTCGGTGTGACGGCGCGTCTGATACGGTCTCGTCATGAGTCGACGAGCAACGGTCTTCATCGCTTCAGCAATCTCTCTCGTGTCGTCGCAGTTCTTCGCCGCGTCTGCCGCTGCGCAAGTCGATTACAACGAGAGCGGTCATCCGTGGACGCAACGCGCGAGTAGCGGTCCCGACGCTGAGGTTCCCGGTTGGTTCTACAACCTCGGCATCACGGGCATGCGTGCGGAACTCGTGGCCGACGCGCCAAAGTCGCTCGTCATCCGACATGTGTTCGCGGGAACTGCTGCGAGCGGCGTGGTCCTCGTGGGTGACCACATCATCGGAGCGGGTGGGCAGCTCTTTCGCGAGGCGCACCGAGATGGTTACGGCGAGGAAGTCTTCGGCGCGACGGGGCCGATCGAGGAGTTCGCGGTCGCACTCGAAGCTGCTCAAGCGCGAGAACGCACCGCGCGCGAAGGAACCACTTCCGAAAGGAAGGATCTCAACACTCAGACTCCCGGCAAACTTGCGCTCATGCTTCGGCGTGATGGCAAGGACGTGTCGGTGACGCTCGATGTCGGCACGACCTACGGGAGTTTCGGGAAGGACTATCCCGCGAAGTGTGCGAAGTCTGAGCGCATCGCAGGTGAATTGCTCGAGTACCTCGTCAAAAACCAACGCGCCGATGGGTCCTTCGGCGATCCCGTACACAACACCTTCGCGCCGCTGGCGCTGCTTGCGAGCGGTGAACCGCGCTACCTGCCGGCGGTCGAGAGATGTGTGCGGCATCTCGCTGCGTCGACGAGAAGCTCCGACGAGGCGGCGAACTTGTCGCTTCCGAACTGGACCTACATGGGCGCTGCGATCGTGATGAGCGAGTACTACCTCGCAACGCGGGCCGCGTGGATGCTTCCAGAACTCGAGGAGGTGCGCGACTTCATCGAGTC